>NZ_BDGT01000070.1 GCF_001748285.1 Thermogemmatispora onikobensis
AGTATCATCGCCTGATCCTAATACAGGTTCGCTATAGACACGTCCCAACAGGGCTAATATCTCGGCAAGTTTTTCTTCCATCAGCCTATAGGGAGTGCGCTCCAGCTCCTTGAAGAGGCGCTTCGGCAATTCGTACCGCAGCTTTGGCCGGTCGCGCAGCAGAGGCTGCGCCAGTAGGCAGCGTCCTGCCAGCAGCAGCTTGCTGTGAAAGAGATCCTCTGGTGGTGCCTTCTTACTGTCATGAAGCAGTGCGCGAAAGAGCGGCGTCGCATCGTTGACTGCTCCCGCATAGAGCAGCGTCACCTCTTCCCACCACGGATCACCCAGGTAGGGAAGCAGCAGCTCAACGCTGCCGCTCTCACTGACGTAACAGGCTGCGCAATACTCCTGCAGCGTCAGATGCAGAAAACCATAGAGATCCTGACCTTGCTCCCGCAACAGCCCGCTATCATCACTGAGTGCCTCCAGCACCTGCCTCGCCAGGTCTGGCCCGCCGGTCTGCCAGAGGCGCGGCAAAAACTCGGCGATCCACTCCTCCAGCGCCGCGCGTGGTGCATAGCGCCAGCCGCGAGCGTGCATATGCCAGGCCAGCTCATAGAGCAAATGGCGATGGTGATCGGGGCGCAAATGTACCGGGCCGCCCATTCTTCGGATATTGCGCTCACGATCCCAGCGCTCCAACAGGAGCGTCACACACTCCCGATAGAGCGCCGCGCGCCGCGCCGGCAGCTCACCGCTCTCCTCATAGAGGAGGACGATCAGCGTCAGCAGTAGCGGATTGGCCGCCAGCGTCAACAGATGCGGCTGTTGGAGCAACTCATCCAGCAGGCGCTTACCCTCAGCTCGCGCTTCGGGCCTACCGTTCCCCTCCTGGGCAAACCAGCGCTGGACAAACTGCTCAATCTCCTGCTGGCGAAAATCGAGCACATCCAGCTCATCGAAGCCAGTCAGGCGGCGATGCAAGCGATAGCCGGCGCGACGGGCCGTCACCACCACCGCCGAGCGATTGGCCAGCCGCTGCACCGCCTCCACCACCCGGCGATAGCTCTGCCCGGCCTCCTCTGGCGACTCACCAATCAGGGTCTCATCCAGCGCATCCAACAAAAAGAGCGTCTTGCCCTCCTCCAGGCGCGTGCGCAGATAGAGGGCTACCTCCTCCTCCTCAAGTCCGTAG
Source organism: Thermogemmatispora onikobensis (assembly GCF_001748285.1). Taxonomy (NCBI): domain Bacteria; kingdom Bacillati; phylum Chloroflexota; class Ktedonobacteria; order Thermogemmatisporales; family Thermogemmatisporaceae; genus Thermogemmatispora; species Thermogemmatispora onikobensis. The sequence continues at coordinate 1,175 of NZ_BDGT01000070.1, forward strand.
TCTCGGTAATCGCGCGTCAGGCGCCAGATCGCATAAGTTAACAAATTCTCCTGACCCGAGGCTGCAAAAGCATTCAGGCTCAGATAGATTGGCACCGGAGGCAAAGCCGGAGCCTCGCCGCGCAGAATGCAGATCGCCAGATGGCGCAGCAGCGTCGTCTTACCAGCCCCTGGGTCGCCCAGTATCACACAGCGCGAATGGCGGTGGACCGCCTCCTGTGGCTCCAACGCCTCCCCGAAACGCCGCTCCAGCCGCCGTCGTTGGCGTCGCCGCACATGCAGATGATCAAACTGTTCCCCTTGCTCCTCGGGACCGAGATAGCGGATCTCCGGCTTCTCGTGCAGACGCAGACGGATATAAATCCGCTCGATCGGGAAAGCCGTACGCATCCCCAGCACCTGCAGCAGGGTCAGACTGCGGTCCCCCAGCAGCGCCCGTCGATAACGCTCCTCCACGCGGGCGCAGAGCGCCTCAAGCCCCTCCTTGCCCATCTCTCTGGCAGCTTCGGCCTGCCCTTCCTCGTCCGCCTCCAGCACCGCACAGATCGCTTTCACCACCCTGACCCAGAGCTGGTCGCGTTCAGCCCGCCTCAGCTCCGCGCAGCTCTTTTCATTCATAAATTTCAACTTTTCGAGAGGCGTCCCCTCTAGAGGACAGGCCCGTGCCCGCACGGGAATCAGAAGAAGCCCCCCCAGCTGTCCCCGTCGCCAAAGCACATTAAGCTCCTTATGCTCCTCGTTCCGCCCACTCAACAGCTCTGCACTCACCAGCACCACCGCCACCTGAGCCTGCCGGGCAGCCTGCCCCACCTCCTGGGAGGGCACCCGTCCGGCGGGCACATCGAGCGAGGCGAAGCAACGCAGGCGCGAGCGCAGAGCGGGTGTCTGCAAATGATTTCTCAATTCCTCCACGAAGCGCCTATCGCGAGCCGCAGCACACAGAAAGACCAGAGCCGTCTTCGTCTCAGCCGCCGTCATAGCCGATCGATCACCTGCCTCGAGTCTGGAGATTCATCCTATCAACTCCTCATCGCATGATACTCGTCTATTTTAGCATAAGAACGGCCAACATCAATGGATTGCTCTAGAAGAAACTGGCGGCCAATCCAGTACTCAACGGTCATCTTGATGATTATAGACAAGAGCAGCTATATTGGCGCCAGTCGGTGGGACCACCCAGAGAAGAGACGCCAGGAACAGGCGAAGAGATCGGAGCAGCTGAAAGAGAGAAGATAGGAAGCTGACACGAGCTATAATGAAGAAAGTGGGGCCGAGAGGAATCGAACCTCCGACACGCGACTTAGGAGGTCGCTGCTCTATCCACTGAGCTACGGCCCCTTTTTGCTTGATCGGTGATGTAGATGCAGGAACGGCAATGTAAGCCAACGGCCTGCGCTGGTCAGAGGCAAAGCGCACACGCTACCAGTCATAGGCCAGAGAACAGACTGGTTTCATCCTAGCATGCTCTTGGGGTCCTGTCAAGCGCCAGGCGCGGTGCCCGTAACAGCTGGCGGGCGGGGGATGGCAGAGCGCAATGAACCATCGCCAGCGCAGCCCGAGGGGCGAGGCCCCTCTCCCTCTATTTGACAGCCGCTCTTGGCAGGGGCTATCATGCTAGAAAAAAGGACATATGAGGCTCCTGTTTACGCGGAGGAAGAGAGCATGACAGACTCCATCACCGTCGGTCGGGACGTCTTCCATACCCACCGCCTCAGCAACGGCCTGCAGATCGTGGGTCAGAGCATGCCCGACTTCGAATCGGTCTCCATCGCCTACTACGTGCGCACCGGCTCGCGCGACGAGCACGACCCGGCCATCGAGGGCGTCTCACACTTCCTCGAACACATGGTTTTCAAAGGCACGCGCCACCTCGACTGGCAGCAGATCACCCTGGAATTCAACAAAATCGGCGCCGAACTGAACGCTTTCACCTCTCACGAGGCCACCATGTATTTCGCCCGCGTCCTCGACGAATACAGCGAGCGCGCCCTCGAACTCCTCAGCGACATGATGTATCCGCGTCTGGCAGAAAGCGACTTCGAAACCGAAAAAGAGGTCATCATCAACGAGATCGCCCGCTCCGAAGACCAGCCCTACAACCTGGCCTTCCGCCGCCTGGCCCAGACCTACTTTAACGGCCATTCCCTGGCCCATGACGTCCTCGGCTCTCGCGAAAGCATCCGCAACATGCGGATCGAGCAAATGCGCGACTACTGGCAGCGCCGCTATGGCGCCAGCAACATGATTCTGGCCGTCGCTGGCAACTTCGACTGGGAGCGCTTCGTCGCACGCGCCGAGCAGCTTTGCAGCGACTGGCGCAGCGGCGAGAGCGGACGCGAGCCGCAGCCCTACGAACCAGCGCACTCCATCAACAACGTCATCGTTGACCCGCGCCTCAAGCAGCAGATCATCCTGCTCGCCATGCCCTGCGTCAGCATCCAGGACCCCGACTACTACGCTGCCGCCCTTGGGGGCAGCATCCTGGGGGACACCGACGGCTCACGCATCTACTGGAACATCCATCAAAAGGGCCTGGCCGAATCGGCCAGCGCCGGCCTGTGGGCCCTCGAAGACACCGGCATGCTCCTACTCGAAGCCAACTCTACCCCCGAAGAGGCCCCGCGCGTCCTGCGTCTCCTGCGCGCCGAGCTTGAGAGCCTACTTGAGGATGGCATCTACGAAGACGAACTGCGCCGCGCCAAGGATAAATGGATCAGCAGCATCGTCCTCAGCAGCGAATCGACCTTCACCCGCATGCGCACCCTGGCCTCGGATTGGGTCACCGAAGGTCGACTGATCAGCATCGATGAGGAAATCGAGCGCGTTGAGCGCGTCACCACCGACGACATCATGCGCACCCTGCAGCGCTTTCCCCTGCGCGAAAAACAGGTCCTGGTTGCTCTCGGTCCCTTGAGCGAAGAGCAGCTCCTCAACTGAGAGGACGTGACCACAGACACAGAGCACGCCGGCAGCCAGGCCTCATCTCCTGGCCTGCCCTACGCTCAAGCGGCAGTTGGGAAGGCGGCAAATGGGAGGGAGGGAGGAAAGGAGAGAGAGAGAGAAAGCAAGGAGCCGGGCTCAGCCGGGCAGACGGGCCAGCTTATAGCCCACATCCGGCACCGTCAGAATATAGCGTGGATGGCGCGGGTCCGGCTCAATCTTGCGTCGCAAACGACTGATATAGACCCAGACAAAATCTATCTCGCGACTATACTCCGGTCCCCAAACCTTTTCGAGCAGCAGCTCATGGGTCATCACCATACCAGCATGCTGCGCCAGAGTGCTCAGCAAGCGATACTCCGTGCGACTCAACTGCACTGGCTGCCCGTTGACAACAACCTGATGCTGCGCATAATCAATCACCAAATCGCCCGTACGGAAGACGCGCTGATGCCTCGTCTCGGCAGCAGTACCATCCCCACCACGCCGACGCAGACGGCAGCGCACCCGCGCCAGTAGCTCGCGCAGATGAAAAGGCTTATAGACCAGGTCGTCCGCGCCAGCATCGAGGAGGCGAATCCCCTCCTCCTCATGACCGGCAGCACAGAGAGCAATCACCGGCGTCTCCGCAAATTCGCGCAGACGGCGCAGCAGTTCCAAAGCCGGAATATCGGCCAGATCAGCCAGCAAGATCAAGTCTGGCTCCTGCAGATCCAGCACGCGGAAGAACTGAGCGCTATGAGTTGCCAGCTGCACCTGACAGCCCTGCTCCTCCAGATGAGCGCGCAGATAGCGAGCAATACGCGCATCCTGCTCAGCCAGCAAAACGGAAGCCAGGCGCTCGCGGCGCAAGCTCGGCCCCTGACTCTGAACCGAGGCACTTGCAGAAGCCAGAGCAGGCAACGCCTCCGTTGTCAAAGCGCCAGCTGGAAGCTCTTCCGTCACCCGCAGTGGCAGGGTGAACGAGAAAGTCGCCCCCTGGCCCGGGCCAGGGGAATCGGCCCAAATGCGCCCCCCATGCGCCTCAATGGTCGCGCGGGCCACAGCCAGCCCGAGACCGCTCCCCTCCTCCTCGTCCTCAGCCTCCTCGCGCGGCAAGCGATAGAAGCGCTGAAAGATATGCTCCAGATGCTCCTGTGGAATGCCGAGGCCCTGATCCGTAATGCTTACACGCAACTCAGCGCCCTCGACCTCCACCTCTAGACGAATGGTTCCCCCGCCAGGCGAATAGCGAACCGCATTATCCAGCAAATGATTAAGCGCTTGCTCTATGCGCAAAGGATCGCAGGGCACCGGAGGCAAGGAAGGGGGCAGGCGTAGAATAAAGCGATGGCCGGGAGCCGAGCGCTCCCGCTGTTCCACCAGGCGGCGCAGCAACTCCTCAAACTGCACCTGAGCCAGGCGCAGCGTCTGTGTCCCACTATCGAGCCGCCAGACATCCAGGAGCGTATTCAGAATCTCATGCAAGCGATCGGCCTGAGCATCGATCATCTCCAGCATTTCACGCTGCACAGCCGGGTCCCAGCGGCGCGACGAACCGAGCAAGGTAGTCGCACAGCCCTTAATAATCGCCAGGGGCGTTTTCAGCTCATGAGCCGCCAGAGCCAGCGCCTCTGAACGGGCCTGAGCGGCCTCGCGCTCCAGCGTAATATCCTCCAGAAGGAGGCCCCGCCCCAGCAAGCGACCTTCGTCGCCGTGGATGGGGAAACTGTGCACGCGGAGCCAGCGGACCGCCGCATCTACCAGAGCCAGATCCGTCGAAGCCTCCTGCTCCGGATGCTCCCAGAAGCGATCAAGGATCTCCCGAGCGCGTTGGGGGTCGGCAGCCCGCGCCAGCAAACGCGCGCGTACATCCACCGTCGACCCGACAACCAGCTCATGGGCTTCGCAGCCTAGCAGCTCACGCGCCCGCCTGTTCGCGCAGGCCAGCCGCCCACGCTGGTTCAAGAGCAGCAAGCCACTGCCGAGATTCTCCGCGACTGTTGCCAGGATCGCCTGGGCAGTAGAGGGCCTCAGCGTAGAGGTAGCCGATGCCCAAGAGAGAGCAGCATCAGACGCAGGGCAGGTGAGGAAGGTCATACACTCTTCAGCAGAGCGACGGTCAGCGCTGGCCATGTCCGCCCCATCTCTGGCGGCGCGCTCCATGAAACGAACACCTTTCCGCATTGCTGGTACGATCGATGAGTACTCATGAATATTCTAGCAAGGCGGTCAAGGTTCAAGGCAACCTGAACCTCTCAAGGAGAGAGCCAGCATGGTGCCCGGAGCGCTCGCGCACGGGAAGGAGGACTAATGCAGACTGGCCAGTCCCACAATCAATAAAAGATGCAAGAGCATGCCAATGATGAGCGTCCACGCAATAAACATAATGGCGCGATGATCATGGACAAAGCGCCGAACATGAGGAGCTGAGGAAGCAGAAGCCGGGCGTCGCTCAGCAGCGACCAGACCCAGGGCAATGCGCAGACGCAGGGGTGAGCGCACCGGCGAGCGACTCATCTCAGCGAGCAGCGCACGATAGCACTCACGACACAACACCCAGGACTGACGCGGCTCGGGCGCACCCTCGGGCTCCGTGACCGCAATGGCCTCCAGCGGGATGCGCTGCGTACAGACCGAGCAATTGCGGATAATGCGCTTTCTCGCCCGTGGTGACTGCGTACCCTCGTCGATGCTGTGCGAAGACAAGCTGCCGCTATGCTTAACCTCTCCCATGAGTGGCGATTCCTTTCCAAAGCTCGCCGGTCCAATCAGCACTTCGCTCGCGATCAAGGGACGATCGCAGGCAGGGACCTTTTCCCCCACGTCTCTAATTGTATCACATCATCGGAAGGGTTACGCACCAACACCAAGCAAGCAAGGGCGTCTTCAAGCGAGCTGGGAGCCGCCAGAACGCCCTTGCTTATCAGTCTGACAGTGGTATGCTACTGCTGTTCGGAACTGGGGGGACAGGTCAAGCTGCACTCCTTTGGCCGGTGCCAGCCGGGCTGGCCTGGTCCAGAACTCGGTCGGATCGCACACAACCCACCAGCTCAGGCCATAAGGGTCATTGACGCCGCCTGCCTGACACCCTCCGCGCCGTTTCCCTTCGCACTGCTACCCGCGCAACAGCGGAAGCAAGTAGACAATGCTGAAGACAAAGATCCAGACCACATCAACGAAGTGCCAGTACATCTCGCCGGCCTGGAAAGCGAAATGCCGCTCTTTTGTAAAGTGGCCGTTCAACGCGCGCACAAAGACGATCAGCAGGAAGATCAAACCAACGGTCACATGCAGACCGTGGAAGCCAGTCAGCGTAAAGAAGGCCGAGCCAAAGAGCTGGCTCTGGGGCGTGAAGCCTTCGCTGATCAGCGAGCTATACTCGTAGACCTGGCCACCCAGGAAAATAGCCCCCATTACAATCGTCGCCAACAAGCCCCAGATCAGGCGCTGCTGGCTGCCCTTCTCGATGCCCTTGGCAGCAATATAATGAATGGGCGCACTACTCCCCAGCAGAATGACTGTATTGATGAGCGGATACCAGATCTCACTAGGCAGGCGCCAGCCGTGACCGCCCTGGCGAATCTCCAGATAGAGATAGGCAGCGATCAGGTTCGCGAAGATCAGCGCCTCCGAGGCGATGAAGAACATCATGCCCCACCAGCCGAGGCTGCGCCCACCTTCATCATGCACCTGCTCCAGGGCAGGTATCCCCTCGCGATAGGCAACACTCATACCTCGAAATTCTCCTGACTGTTCTCTCTCCAAGAAGCTCAACAGAGGTGATCTTGCCGGCAACCCCTCAGCGCGAAGCTAACCCTGGCAAGATCGCCAGCATCTGACGCTGGCCAGCCGTCGATAGATGGACAGATAGACAGCGCGTCCAGCGCACGCATGCCCAGGTGTTGCGCGAGAGCAGATCAAGCAGCCGACAAAAGAAGCCAGACCACGCAGCACTGTCGCGCCTCCTCCGCTCTCTCAACCTCACCTAATAGCGCTCCAGGCCCCAACCGACCACGGCCACCACGATCAGCAAAGCGCCGATGACCAGCACAGCAGGATGAGTCACTACACCCAAACAGGCCAGCGCGATGGCCAGAGCCAGCACGAAGGGCCAGAGACTGGCATGAGGGCCGCGAGGGGTTCTGGCGCGAGACGGGCGACCCTGCGACTGCTCACTGGCCCCTTCAGGCGCTGGTCGCGGCTGCTCTTCGTTCGCTGCCGCCGCCTCACCGCTCTTCTCCTGCGGCTGCTGCTGCATCTTGGCGCTCCCAGGATTACCTGGCCTTCTCTTGTCCTCCTCCTCCTGCACTTGCAGGCCCTCATCTTCAATTGGAGGCCTGTCCTTCTGCTTTTCCTCGTTAATCACAGTACGCCTCTCTCGTGCGATAGCCGGGCCGGCTCATCCAGAGACAGGCGAGATAGCCCTTCCCAGGGTGAGCGCGCCGGCTCCCGCCTGTCGCAGCGGGCCAACGGAAGCACAACCAGCGCAGCCAGTCAGCCCGGGCGCCAGCAGGAAGACGGCGCTGCTCACAGGCGCTCAGCATCGCTCTACTCTCAATGGACGGCCACCTTCCAGTCTGCCGTCTCCGGATTCTTCTTATCGTAGAACGGGCGGCGGCTGCGCACCACAGGGATCGTCTTAAAGTTGTAGGGCTCCGGCGGAGAAGCCGTATCCCACTCCAGCGTGAAGGCATCCCAGGGGTCGCTGCCTGCCGACTGACCCTGGCGCAGGCTTGTCACGAAGTTGAACAAGAAGACCAGGATCGCCGCCGCGATAATGAAGGCGCCGACCGTCTCCAGCAGATTCAGCTCATTCCAGCCCAGATCGGGAGCATAGGTATAGATGCGGCGCGGCATCCCGAGCAGGCCCAGAATATGCATCGGGAAGAAGGTCACATTCACCCCGATCAACATCAGCCAGAACTGGATCTGGCCCAGGCGCTCATTCAGCAGTTTGCCCGTCATCTTCGGGAACCAGTAGAAGATGGCCGAGAAGATCGCAAAGACCGCCCCGCCGAAGAGCACATAGTGCAGGTGAGCGATCACAAAGTAGCTATCGGTCACCTGATAGTCGAAGGGCACGATCGCCAGCGCCACCCCATTCAGGCCGCCAATCAAGAACATGGCCACAAAGCCCAGAGCGAACAGCATCGGCGTCTTGAACGAGAGCTTTCCGCCGTAGATCGTCGCCAGCCAGTTGAAGATCTTGACCGCCGTCGGGATAGCGATCAAGGTCGTGCTGGTCGCGAAGAACGCCTGAGCCACCACTGGCAGGCCCACAGCGAACATATGGTGCGCCCAAACCGTAAAGCTCAGGAACCCGATAGCGACCCCCGACCAGGCCACGAAGGTATAGCCAAAGATCGGCTTGCGCGAGAAGACCGGCAACACCTCCGAAACGATACCGAAAGCCGGAAGAATCAGGATATAGACCTCCGGGTGGCCGAAGGACCAGAAGAGATGCTGCCACAGCAGCGGATCACCATTGAAGGCCGCCTGATAGAAGTGTGTTCCCAAATGACGATCGAGCAGCAGCAAGCCCGCAGCTGCGGTCAGGCTGGGCAGGGCAAAGAGCAGCAGGAAGGACGTGACCAGCGTCATCCAGACAAAGAGCGGCATGCGGTTAATCGTCATGCCCGGCGCGCGCAGCTTGAAAATGGTCACCACGAAGTTCAACGCGCCCGAAACCGACGAGATACCCAGCAGCAGCACGCCCAAAGCCCAGAAATCCATATTGATCGAGGGCGTCGCCGGGATGCAGTTCACCCCTTGCACACCGCACTCAGTCAAAGGAGCATAAGCGAACCAGCCGCCGTCTGGTGCCGCATGGAACACGAAGCTGGACTGGAGAAAGAGGCCACCGAAGAGTACAATCCAGTAGCCAAAGGCATTGAGGCGTGGAAAGGCCATGTCGCGCGCCCCAATCATCAGCGGCACCACGTAGTTACCGAGACCTGTGAACATCGGCATCACGAAGAGGAAGATCATCGTGGTGCCATGCATCGTAAAGATCTCGTTATAGGTCTGGGGATCGAGCACCTTGCCGTCCGGCAGCGCCAGCTGAGTTCGGATCAGCAACGCCTCCAACCCGCCGACCACGAAGAAAAAGAAGGCCGTGACCATGTACATGATCCCGATCTTCTTATGATCGGTGGTCGTCAGCCACTGGCCAAGATATGTCTCGCTAAAGCGCTTCTGTCGGACCAGAGCAGGACGCTCAACAATGGTACTGGTTGCCATGGAAAATCCTCCGAATATCCAATCAGCCCCTTCAGGCAAACCGGGGAGTGGCCAGCTCTCTCACTGAGAGGCTGGCAGGCGGCAGACAGAGCCACCGCCCGGCGCGCGATCAACTTGCTCGCTCCTGGCTCATGGCCTGACTGCCCCCGCGTCGCGTGCCCGTCAGGCAGGTGGCCGGTGACCTATCTATCGAAAAAGCTCTTCTCTAGTATTATCGTTTTACTTCAGGCTTTCCAGATAGGCCACCAGGTCATTGACCTCGGACTGGGAGAGTCCGAGATTGGGCATATCATTCCCCGGCTTCACCGCCTGCGGATCATGCAACCACTTCGCCAGGTTTTCAGGCGTATTCTTGAGCACGCCGCCGGCGATCAAATCACGGCTTCCAAAGTGTGTCAAATTGGGGCCGACCAGCGTTTGCGGCTGCGTATTGAAATCGTTGAGGTTGACCCCCACGATCCCGTGGCAAGCCGTGCACCCTTTCGACTTGAAGAGCGCCAGCCCGCGCGCATACTGCGGATTATTAGCTGCCGCTTGCTGCTGGCCACTCACCCAGGTGGCAAACTGGTCCGGCGGCAGCGCAATCACATTAAAGGCCATGTTGGCATGCTGCAGGCCGCAGTACTCGGCGCACTGGCCGTGGTAGGTTCCGGGCTTATCGACGCTAAACCACTTCTCGTTGTCGTGCCCAGGCACCACGTCGGTCTTACCCGTCAGATTGGGCACCCAGAAGCTATGGATCACATTGTTCGAATAGAGCTTGACATGGACCACGGTCCCCGTCGGCACCACCAGATCATCAGCGGTAATGACCTTCTGGGTCGGATAGTCGAACTCCCACCACCACTGATGGCCGACCGCTGTGACTTCTAACTGCTGCCCACCTGTGGGGATGGTATCGACCTGGAACATGGTGCGGATCGTAAAGACCAGCACCACAAAGAGGAAGATCGAGGGCGCCACGGTCCACACAATTTCCAGGGTCGTGTTCCCATGAATCTGGCGCGGCGTCGGCATCCCCGGACGCTCGCGGAAGCGAATGATCGACCAGATGAGAATCCCCTCGACAACCACAAAGACAAAGGTGGCCACACCCAGGATAAACCAGAAGAGATTGGCCTCATCCTGCGCGACCGGCCCCGCCGGGTTGAGGATCGAGGGATTGCCGCCACAGGCGGCGAACAGGAGCGAGGATAAGAGCAACGTCAGGAGCAGCAGCCCCCAACGTGTTTTCCCTCGAAATAACGGTATCCTCACTGCTCGCACTCCTCAATTAGACACAGATTAGCGCTCTAGATAATTATAGGGCTGCCCCGCGAGGGCCTTCAACCAGAGCGCGGGCCTCTCCGCTCGCCTCGCCGGCCTTTCCTCCTCTTCGATCCAACCCACTTCGTCAGAGTCCGGCCTTCTTTCATCGCACTGCCGCAGGCGCAGGCCCGCTGGCCAGCAAGCGCGCCAGCAGCGCAGCGCCAGCAAAGCAGCCCGGCGACCTCTCTTGTCCTCGCATCGCTTACGGGCAGCGGAGGTCAGGCGACAGAGCAGGCCCAGTCTGGCCGATCAGTCTAGCGCCCTTCCCTGACAGAGAACTTGCAGGACCGAAAAGGAACCTTACAGCCGCCTGAATGCGGCTCCTCCGCAGCCCAGGCGCCGCCTGCCGGCCTTCTTTCGTCAGTCGCAGCCAATCAAGCCTGCGGCTCGCCAGGGCGCTCGCGTCTGGCAGAAGAGGGCAGGCTGAACCCCGTCCCTCGGCTCTCGTTCTGGCTCAGGTCCTCGCCTCGGCGCTCTGTATCGGCACCGCCCTCACCGCTCCCCTGGTCAAGCAGCGATGGCCTCCGCAGCTCTTCCTCTTCTCGCTGCCAGGCCAGGCGCTCGCGCTCCTCTTGCCGCCGCTCTTGCTCCAGCATCCAGCGAATAAAGAGGACGCTCATCAGCACAATCACCAGAATATTGGCCGGCACCCACATGATCAGTCCGCCAAGCTGCTGATCCGTGGCCGCAGAGATTCCCCAGATACGCGGCGCCGCCAGGTAGGGAGCGTAGAGCGGCGGCACAAAGGTCAATCCTGCCCCCAGCAGGACCATCGGCATCCCACTGAGGAAGAGATAGAGCACCTGGCCCGGTAAGGGCAGCGGCCCCAGCTCACCCTCCAGCGGACTCAACACTGGCCACCAGAATAGGAAGCTGAAGACAATAAAGGTTATATGCTCAAAAACATGGATGCCTTCATTCTCCAGGGTAGCGTCGTAGAGCGGCGGCGCATGCCAGAGAAAGATGTCCGCGTTGAAGAGAAAGAAGGTGACGACAGGCAAGGTCAGCACCCTGGCCAGTCTGAACAGCAGGCGGTTGCGCAGGAGGGGGGCGAGAAGCCAGCTAGGTATCCCCCAGAGCATCATCGGCGGAGCCACTAAGGTGATCAGCAGGTGCTGCACCATATGGGCACTGAAGAGATAGTCATCCCCCAGCTCATCAAGCGGCGATACCAGGGCCAGCAAGATGACCAGCACTCCCAGCAGAAAGATGACCACCCGGCTACGCTGAACTGGCGGCCCCAGGTCGTACTGCCTGCGCAGCGGCCCAATGGCGTAGAGATAGAGAACAGCAATCGCTACGCAGCCGACTACTACCGAAGGAATGAAATGCCAGGCTCTCAGCCAGAAGTCCATTGCCCCGCTCCCATTGCGCGATGATCGTACCCTTGCAGGAACCCAGAGCAGCGGCTCTGCTTACTTCGCTCCGTCGCCCTGTTCTCCGATAATGTCTAAGAGCGCTTGGCTCGCCTGCCGCCAAACTGCTCTTAGATACTATAGCAAGGGAAAGCAGCGGCGACAACAGCATTCAGGTAACTGTAAGGTCAGCCTCCTGGCCTGTAAGGGCAGTATCAGGTTCAGGTCTGACAATACGGACAACGCTCTGAAGTTGACTGGACGAAGCGGGCTATTATTTACCTGTAGAGACTCTTGATCGGGAGCCTGTAGCTGTTATGAAGATGATACGCCGTATCGCATGGGTCGCGGTTGGTTTCACATATTTTTTGGTGGCACTGGGGGGAACGGTGCGGGTCAACGATGCCGGCCTGAGCTGCCCCGACTGGCCGCTCTGCTATGGCCGGCCCTTTGTCTTTCCCGACATCCGTACCCTGCTTGAGGAGTCACACCGCTATACGGCATCGATCGTCAGCGTCTTGATCGTGGCCCTGGCCATCTGCGCTCTGCTCTGGGCACGTAAGGAGCGGCAGGTCCTTGTGCCCGCCCTGATCGCTCCGGCCTTACTGGTGGTGCAGATTGTGCTGGGAGGGCTGACGGTGCTCTGGAAGCTGCCCCCCGAGATTATTACCGCTCACCTGGCCACGGCCCTGGCGATCTTCGCGACAGTGATTACGATCGCGGTGATGGCAGGCCAGCCCTCTCCAAGTCAGGAGCATCCAGCGCAGACACGCCGTTTCCTGCGTCTGGCAGTGACAACGGCCCTGCTGGTCTACGGCTTGATGTTGAGCGGTTCCTACGTAGTTGGCAGCGGTGCGACCTTCGCTTGTACGAGCTGGCCCCTGTGCGGCCAAACGCTTCCCGGCATGGCCCGCCTGGGCGACATTAACACCCTCCACCGCCTGATCGCCACAATTGTGGGGCTGGTGGTGGCCTGGACCCTCTACACGGCCTGGCGGCGGCGCCGTGTTGCTCCCGGGCAGGCTCGCGTAGCTGTCGCTGCCGCCTTGCTCTTTGTCTTGCAGTCCCTGATCGGTGGAACCATCCCCCTGCTCGGTAGCGGCTCGCTGCATTTCGGCAGCATTGCTAATCAGGATGCAGCTACCTTTATGCGTGGCCTGCATCTGGCAGTGGCCAGCGCCGTTTGGGGCCTGCTGGTGTTGCTGGCTGCGTTGGCCGCTCGCCAGTTGCGCGCTGCTCCCCAGGGCGCCGAGCTAGAGCAGCTGGAGGCCGCGGAGGCGGCTGCCCGCGAGAGCGTCAGCCCTCTGCGCCAGACCATCTCGGGCTACATTGATTTGATGAAGCCCCATGTGACAGTGCTGCTGCTGGGAACAACCGCAGCGGCCATGGCCATCGCCTACCAGGGCCTGCCCCCCCTGGGCCTGACAGTCGCCACCTTGCTGGGCGGCGCTCTGGCCGCGGGTAGCGCCAATGCCATTAACTGCTACTACGATCGCGATATCGATAGCATCATGTCCCGCACGTCACGCCGCTCTCTTCCCGCCGGGCGCGTGCGGCCACGCCAGGCCCTGATCTTCGGTGTTGCACTAGGCGTGGCCTCTTTCCTGATTCTGGACCTCTTTGTGAACCTGCTGAGCGCGGTGTTGGCCTGCGGCGCCATTCTCTTCTACGTGGGCGTCTACACCATGTGGTTGAAACGCACCACGGCCCAGAATATCGTCATTGGGGGAGCCGCCGGCGCAGTTCCTGTTCTCGTCGGCTGGGCGGCGGTTACTGGCACAATCTCGCTGCCAGCGATCTGGCTCTTCGCCATCATTTTCTACTGGACACCACCCCACTTCTGGGCCCTCTCTCTCTTGATCGAGAAAGACTACGAGAAGGCCCATGTGCCGATGCTCCCGGTGCTCTTTGGCGAGCAGGAGACGCGCAAGCAGATTTTCCTCTACTCGCTGCTGTTGCTGGCCGTAACGCTGGTGCTCTTCGCCATGCGGGCAATGAGCTACCTCTATCTGGTGGCAGCCCTGGTACTGGGAGGCATCCTGGTGTATATGGCCCTGCGCCTGCTGTGGGACAGGCAGTCACGACGCTGGGCTCGCACCCTGTTCTGGTATTCTAATTGCTACCTGGCGATGATCTTCGCCGCAATGGTGTTGGATCGCGTCATCTTCCACTAGGAGCTGAGTCGTGAGGTGGCTGAACTGGCGTCTGGCTTCGCGCCTTTCGGTATTGACAATGGCCTTACTGGTAGTGCTTGTGGTGGCTGTGCTGAACTCGCGAGCCGGCCAGGGGGGAAGCGCTAACGGCCAACCTGCAGGCCAGCCCACCACTGGCAGCCCGGGGCTGCAGGGGACGCTGCTCGATGGCCGACCTGCCCCTGGTTTCCAGCTCACCGATCAGTTCGGTCGCAGCGTCTCGCTGGCAGACTTTAAGGGGAAGCCGGTGGTGATCACCTTCCTCTATACCCATTGCCCAACGGTCTGCCCCGTGACCGCCGATAAGCTGCATACGGTCATGCAGCAGCTCGGCAGCGATGCCCAGCGCGTGGCGGTTCTGGCCGTAAGCGTCGACCCGGTAGGCGATACCCAGGCCGCCGCTCTGGCCTTTTCGAATACTCATAAGATGACCTCTTATTGGCATTTCTTGATCGGCTCGCGCTCGGCTCTCTCGCCTATCTGGCGCGCCTATAGTATCGATGCCGAGGCGGCCACCGCCAATAGCAGCAGCGGCCCGGTATCTCATACCGCCGTGCTCTACGTGGTGGATAAACAGGGACGCGAGCGCGTTCTCTTGGGCGATGATTTCATCCCTTCCCAGCTGACGAGCGACCTGCAAACGCTGCTTAAGGAGTAGCGCTAGCACAGCATAGCATGCCTCGCTCTTTGCATGGGACTGGCTGGGATCGCAGGCCCCAGCAGCAGGACGCCAGGCACACAGGCCAGGACAACCAAATAGACAGGCGCCGCCTCGCCGGCGATCGGCATGCACAAGGAGAGGGTGGTGAGGCACGGCTCTGTACAGACAGAAGCGCAGCGAAGAAGCTGGCTGCCGCCACTGCCTGGAGCTGTGGGACCTGGCTTGCAAGAATGCTCCTCTCCTGCTATCCTTAGAAATGGAGGGGACTCTTGCAATCTGTCCGTGCTCGTACGCTATTTATTCTGCAATAGAAAGATTTCGCGGAGATGCGATAAGTATGGAAACTCACCTGCAAGGCATCAATCTCGCGACAGGTGACCTGACCGCTACGCTCCTTCCTGCCTACGAGGAGGAGCATGAGGGAACAGGAGAGCATCACCTGCCTATCCCTAGCTACTGGCCGCTGATCGCCAGCGTGGCCATCTTTGTGACCTTCATCGGCCTGCTGATCATTAATCAGACGCCGGTGCTGGCTTTGCTCGGTGCGCTGGGCACGCTCATCGGAATCGTCGGCTGGGGTCTGGAAGACCCGCAGGCTTATGCTCACGCTGAGACTTACCCCGGTTTCGGTGTCGCCACTGCCGAGGGCGAGGTCAGCCCGCTGGCCGAGGCGGTGCGCGAGCAGGCGCAGGAAATTGTCGATCGCCTGGTGGTACGCGGCGATCTGGCCTGGAGTGCCCACCCGGTCAACGTAGAGGTGGAGCAGGAAGGCGTGGTCCTGGCCCTCTACGGGAAGGTGGAGCTGGAGGCACAGAAACAGGCTATCGAGGCAGAGATTCGTAAGCTGCCTCATGTGATCGACGTGCGCAACTTTATTATCGCTGAGGACGCCATCCTCAACGAGGCCAACCGTCGCATTGCTCAGCTACAAGAGGCGGGCAAGCTGGAAGGCGCTACAGATCTGCGGGTGCTCGTTGAAAACTATGTTCTCCACCTCTACGGTGAGGTGCCTACGCGCCAGATGAAGTACTTGCTGGAGGATGAGCTGATCCAGATCCCCGGTGTGCGTGTGGTGGTGAACCACATTGGCTTGAATGAGGATATCCCGGGCGAACTGGGCCGCACAAAGGGGAAGGTCGGCAAAGGCTAGTCTTCTGGCAGGGAGACCCCCTTCTCCTGCGCAAAGACTGGCCGCTCCCATCCTGAGCGCTGAATGGAATGCACCTGTGAGTCGACCGCAGGGCCTGTCTCTCTGGCTGGCGTTGGCGTTGGCGTTGGCGCAGGCGCCTGGTAGCCAGGAGAACGAGCAAGAAGACAGCAGGAGTCTTTGCTCTTAATTGATGAGAGTCCTGTCTCTTCCATGCCTACGACCTTGCCTGGCTGGATGGCCAGGCGCTTTGCAGGTTCCTCTTGAACTGAGACGCCGAACGTACAAGCAAGGCGAGCAAAAGTTGCTGCTTTTGCTCGCCTCCTTTCTTCCTGGCGTACCAGAAGGACACACCCCGGGGTCTGCCACACTGACCGCTAGCCCTGTCCGGCTCCTTGCTGCCCGTCCTGCCAGAGACGAGCACCTGTAACCGCCGGCTGGGCCGAAACGTATCCTTTAGAAGAAGGGGATGACGACAGTACCAGCCAGGTCAGCAACAGCACGCCAGCTGGTACAGGAGCCGAGGAGAAGTGGCGGACCGGACGCCGCTGAGCAGGAGGCCAGAGAGCAATGGCAGATCTCTCCAGCCGAAGTCGAACAGTACTGGTGATCGAGGCAGAGGCGCCCCTGCGACGTCTGATCGCCCTGGGCCTGCAACAAAAGGGGATTATGGTCATCGCAACCGCTCCTCAGCACTGGCCCTCTCTCTCACCTGATTGGCAGCCAGGACTCGTGATCGTCGACCTCGATCGGCGACGCCGACAGGACGTTTCTCTTCTGCAAATCGCGCGCATACAAGCGCAGGTTGCCGGAGTACCAATCATTGCTTTGTCCTGGGAAACACCTCCTTTCTCACAGGATGAAGCGATGTTGTACGTGCGTAAGCCTTTCGATGCGCGTTTTCTGTATGCCCTCATCGAAGAGCAGCTCTCGGCCCAGGCCGTGACCGCTGAGGCCACGATCCATCAGGCCAGTCTATGCCCCCTGGTAACGGCTGCTGGCCTGCTCCTGGTCATCATTGGCCTGCTGGGAGCATTGGTCATTGCAGGAATAGGTCTAGCGATTGCATTGGCTGCCCTGCTGTGGTGGACCCTGGGCCAGCAGCCACATGCTGACCTGCTCCCCCCCCGGCTACAACCTTCGCACCCATGCCACGTATAGACTAGTGTCAAGGCTAGATGATACAGTAATAAGAGTTTTCTGAACCTTTCTTTAACGATGTGGGTAGAGGTAGTCTGCGCCTTTCGCCTTTCTCTAAATATGCGTTATGCTATAGCAAATAAACAGAGAAATACAGGCAGAAAAGCCCGCCTGCATGAGGTACTCAACTATGTCATTGAAACTGCTTGCCGCGGATAAAACCGATGTCGGTCGGCAACGAGAACAGAACGAAGATTGTGCCTATCGGCGCATCAGTCCGGAGGGGGATGTCGCCCTCTTCATCGTCGCCGATGGAATGGGTGGCTACCGCGCCGGGGAAGTCGCCAGCCGCCTGGCGGTAGAAACGATCAGCCGGGCACTTGATAGCTTTTTCCAGCCGCTGAGCGAGCAGCCCACGCTTCAGCTTGCTCCTCCCCTGGAAGAGCAACCGACCGTGAAGCTGGTCCCGCCAGCCGAAGAGGCGCCCAAAGCGAGGAGCAGCCCGGAGGAAGTCCCCCCCCATCAGCCACTCACACCAGAGCAACAGGCCCGATTGACGGTCAAACTGCCTGAAACGCCACTGCTGCGCTCTGTCGAAGAGCGGCTTGTAAACGCCATCAGGCAGGCCAACAGCGCGATCATCCACCACGGCGAGCAGCGAAGAGAAGCCCGGGGACTGGGCTGCACCGTTACCGCGGCTCTGGTCTACCAGGGTACAGCCTATATTGCCAACGTCGGTGACAGCAGAACCTACCTGCTGCGTCATGGCCAGCTCAAGCCCTTGACGCGCGACCACTCGCTGGTGGCCAAGCTGGTCGAAGCACACCAAATCTCGCCCGAAGAGATTTACACCCACCCGCAGCGCAATCTCATCTACCGCTCGCTGGGGGCGGGCCGCCGGCAGGTCGAGGTGGACGTCTTTCAGGAGCGCCTCCAGCCCGGAGACATGTTGCTACTCTGTAGTGATGGGCTTTGGGAAATGGTCCGCGATCACGAAATCTGCAAAACCTTAAGCGAACAGAAGTCCCTTCAGGACATCTGCGATCAGCTGATCGCTCTGGCCAACGCACACGGGGGCGAAGACAACATCACAGCCCTTGTCGTGCGCGTCGAGGCGGCCTGAAGGCGATTGAGGAAGAAAGCGCTATGGCTCTCCCGATCGGCACAATTCTCGATGGCAAATTCCGCGTTGTGGATGTGCTCGGCGAAGGCGGCATGGGTACCGTCTACAAGGTCGAGCAGGTTGACCGTCCCGGCTTTTATCGCGCCGTCAAGGAGCTGCTCATCAACCCGGGAATGCCGGAGGAGGAGCGCAAGGCCGCTATCGAGCGCTTTAATAAAGAGATTGATTTGATGTTCAATCTCAAGCACCCTAATATTCCCTCGTTGATCGTCAGCTTCCAGGAACGAGGCAATTACTACTTCGTCATGGAATTTGT
>NZ_BDGT01000071.1 GCF_001748285.1 Thermogemmatispora onikobensis
AGTAACGCGCCGTGTTTTCATTTCGTAGACCGTAGTGATCCGGCTGTCGCCAAGCAAGCAAATTTGCAGATCACCGAGCGCTCCTGTTCTCCTATCTGCTGCGTTGTGAGGGGTCAGAGGAAGGACGTGTTCTTTGAGATGTTCCTCGGCTGCCTTATAGGCAGCTGCAACTAGGAGGACAGGAAGACGACTGGAGTTAGGACATTTCAAGTGCTGCTCGATGAGCGCCACGATAGTTTCAGCCGAAAGAGTGACTCCCTCACTGGTCCTCAACTGGTTCAAGATACCTTCTGTCCGTAGCAGCTGCTCTTCTCGAAGAAGCAAGAGCTGTCTTGTGACCTCAGCAAGGACATCTTCAGCTGTGAGTTTGTTTGCTTGGATATCTGAGAGCACCTCTAAAGTCGCTTGATAGAGTCGTTCGGGACGCCCTACCATTACGAGACCCGGAGTCAGGGGAACATTTCTATTCCTGAATGCTGGTGTGAGAAAGGCCGTTGTCATGTTACATGGAAGGTTATGCTGAATGATAAAAGGAGTAATATAGCGCTCATCGTATGTACGACCTGGGTAGGAATCTGGACTTCTGATTTCTGTATAAGGTTTTCTTATATCCCATGAATGATTATAGGCTTTTGCGAGACAACAAGCTAACAGAAAACGAGCACAAGCACGATTTGATACAGAGCGACAAATATAGCTAATTTTCTGAAGATTGAGAGGATCACTCAGCTGGGGTTGATGAAGCTGAGTGTGAGCGCGCTCGAAAGCTCGATCAAGGATGGCTGGAGGATCTCGTCGCTCTCCTGCTGCATTGTTTCTTTCCATGATGTTGCTTCCATGATGTCATAATTCACCCACAATACTTCTTGCCTGGGAGTCTTCTTCGAATGGCAGAGCTTTACTGGTGCCTCTATGCATCTCCAATCGCGATAAAGATGATCAAGGAGATCGCAGTGGTAGCCAGAGAGGGCGACCTTGCCTTTCACACTGTGCAGTACCTCTGCCAGACGGCGATGATCATCGTCGCTCATTTCATGAGCATAGGCATTGGCGTCCCCACGAGCATCGTGTGGATAGGGAGGGTCGCAGTAGAAAAGGGTTTCCTCGCTGTCGTAGCGCTCGATGACATCGATCGCAGGGGCATGTTCAATTTGCACGCGCAGCAAGCGTTGGGCAATTTCGGCCAGTCCCTCGACGCTGCCCAGCCAGCGTGAAACGGCCCCTGCCATCCCGGCGCGGCTGGTCAGGATGCAGTGCGCCCAGCGTCCGGCGCTGGCGGACTGCGCCAGCCCGGTGCGTACCTGGCGGGCGCGGATGAAAAAGCGTCGGGCTCGCTCCAGATCTGAGAGGCCTTCCGACGCTTCGCTGCAGGCGCGTTCGAATTCCTCGCGCGAGAAGGGCGTCAGGCCAATGGCCTCGATCAGGGCCTCTTTCTGCTCGCGCAAGACGCGGAAGAAATTGACAACCTCGCTGTCGAGGTCATTGTAGGTCTCTACCGGTGATGGCTCGCGGTTGAGCAGGACGGCAGCAGAGCCGCCAAAAGGTTCGCAGTAGTGTGTGGTCTTGGGCAGCAATGGTAAGAGCCAATTGAGATGATTAAATTTCCCCCCGTACCAGCCAAAAGCGATCAGTCTTCTTTTCCCTTCGTGTTCCATGCCAGCAACCTCAATGCGCTTGAAATAGAAGAGTACCTTTGATCCGCCGCTTTGGATTCCCGCGCGGCTAAAGCCGTGGCAGCGAATACTGTCAATTAGGCAGTATAGACCAGTTGCCTGGGCTTTGCAAGAGTCTCTGCAGCGATAGGCTTGTCCCTGCGCAGCTTCTGGCAAGCGATCCAACGGTGCCGGGTGAGACCCTGACTCCTTGTGCTCTCTGGGTCCGGATAGAGGGCGAAGATAGCCAGGGTCTGTCTGTATCTCCTTGGCTGGCCTTGTGGAGCAGAGCAAGGTGGCTGGTGGCCCTAGAGAGAGAAAGTCTCCTCGGAGAGGGAGGAGCGCACGACGGCATAGGAGAGGCCGAAGCGGGTCAGCAACTGCTGCAAGGAGGGCGGCAGGAGACCTTCATCGGCGACGCGCAGCAGGCCGAGCAGCAGGGGGCCGAGACTGATGTGCTGTGCGCTGTGCTGGCGGGCCTCGTCTTTGGCGAGAGCGAAAATGCGCTGCAGGGCGGCATCGGGGACAAGGAAGGTCTCGATCCCCCCGATGGGATAGCCACGCTCGTGGGCCTCTTCTCTGGCAGAGGCGAGGGCCTCCTGCAGGGCTGGGTCGAGCTGCCACTGCAGCTGCAGGGCAGAGCTTTCCTGCTCCAGCAGGCTTTCGACAGTGGGGGCGATCAGAGCGCTGGAAGGGCCGGCTGGGAACAGGTAGAGGTCCCACGTCTTCGACGCGCAGAAACCGAGCAGGAGGTGGAAAGGAGTGAGCACAGCGTGACCCCGTTGGCTGGCAGCCTCTAGTGCTGCTCTCAGGCAGAAGTAGGCTTCTCTGGAGAAGCCGAGTCCCAGGTCACGCTCCCGCGGTTCGGCCAGGGGAGGGATCTCCTTTCAGAGGCAGGAGGCAGCAACCAGCAAGCCGGCGTAGAGGGCAGGCGGCAGCCAAATTGCTGTAGCCTGCCCTCTAAGAGTGATGGGGGGCCCGCCCCATGCTGGTCCTGAAAGGCTGCTCCACGACTTGTCTGACTCGCGGGGGAGCGACCGGACTAGCGTGGTTGCAAGAGCAGGCGGCCCTCCATATTGGCCTCGATCGTCTGGCGCTCGAAGAGCATCGGATGATGCTCCGTGCGCAGCCAGGGGCGCACAAAGTCGCTATAGTGACGGCTGCCGGGATGGCCCGACTGCCCGGGCGCATGGCCGGAAAGCGAGGCATGCAGATCGGCCAGGTTCACAATCTGGCGATACGAAGGCACAATCACCACCTGCTCCGGCTGATTGGGCACCACCGCGCCCATAAAGACCGTATCGATATCGCCGCCTGCTGGATAGGGGCCACGGTTGAACAACTTATCGAGCGGCTTGACATTTCCCAGCGGATGCTGATAGGTCAGGCGGTGAATCGCCCCATACTGCCAGCGCGCCACATCCGGCCCCAACTTCTCCAGCAGCTCGGCGATCGCCGCCGACCAGGCCGCTGAGATAGCCGCATGCCAGGAGTGCGGCCCATTAGGAATAGCTGACTCCGCAAACCAGCGATCGTCACGCTCCTTCAGCAAGCGGATCAGCAACGGCTTGCTCCGACTGGCATAACCGTTGAGAATTGCCAGCAGCGTCGAACCGACACCCAGGTACTGATAGAGCAACTGCTCATCGTCGCCGATGACCGCAGCGAAAACGATACGCTCCAGCTTCTGCAAGAACGTCTCATAGATCGCTGCCCCCGCGCTCTCGGGCGAGAGCACATAATCCCAATCGCGCAGCGTCTGCAGCGCCGTCTCCTCCAGAGCATTCGCCGGGCTAACCGTCTCCAGCACATGAGGTACAATCTCACGCGCTGGCAACGCATATTGATCCGACTGGATGCGCGCCATATCTGCCAGCGACAGCCGCTCCTTACTCAGCAGCAGATCGCGGATGCGCTGAGCGCGATAACCATTCAGCCACTCGTGAGTGATGTAGTAAGGATAGTCGTCCTTCACCACGCGGTTATTGGCCGTCACAATCAAATGCTCGGGCGGATTAAAGAGGCGCGGCAACTCCTCAAAGGGGATAAAGCCCGTCCACTCATACTCACCGGTCCAGCCTGGTGAAGGCAAGAGTGTCTGACGATGGCTACGGACAGGAATCAGACCCGCCATAATGTAGCCAATATTGCCCTCGCGGTCCGCATAGACCACATTCTGAGGGGGCACATCCCAATCGCGCATCGCCTCCAGGAACTCCTCCCAGCAGGTTGCGCGGTTCAGCTTCTCCACCGCCGCAATAATGCGAGAGGACTCAAAACCGGTCCAGCGCAGAGCCAGCGGCACCTCTGAGGGCGTAGCGCCGTCTCCCTCGCTGGCTTGTCCCTGCCCGGTGGACAAGGTTGTCAGAATAGGCCCGTGGCGCGTCACCACCACCTCCTCAACAACCGGCTCCTGGCGTCCCTTCACGCGGATCTCCTCGCGGATCACCTGGGCCTCCTCCCACTGGCCCCGGAACTCATAGCGGTACGGATGCTGCGGATCAAACTTCTCGATGTAGAGGTCCTGAACATCGGAAATGGCGTTCGTCAGACCCCAGGCAATATGGCGATTGTGGCCGATGACGATGCCGGGCGTGCCTGGGAACGAAGCCCCGATCACATCGATATCGCCAGCCACGAGATGGCACTCGAACCAAATCGAAGGAGCACCCTGCGCCAGATGCGGATCATTGCAGAGAATGGGCGCACCGGTCACCGTTTTGCTACCATCCACCACCCAGTTATTGCTGGCCCCCAGTGGGCCGAAGCCGCTCAGCAGCTTCACCTGCTCATATGGCTCCAGCAGACCCGGATTGACGCCGCCGTACTCGGCCCCGGGCGGGATAATCAGAGGATGCCCAGGATCGTAGCCGGCCTCCAGTTTCGCCGCTCGCTCCGCTCCGGAACGGGCCACAATGCGTGCCCGAATCAGCTCGCTCTCCCAGTTGCCGCTCAGGTTCCAGCCCATCATCTTAGCCCAGAGCAGGCTATCGGCAGGCTGCCAGGGTTCGGGCCGATAGCGCAAGAGCGTGAACTCCACCGGGAGCGTATGATGCTCGATCAAGGCATTCACGCCGGCGGCGTAGGCCTCCAAGATGCGGCGATGATGGGCCGAGAGACGGGCCACATCGCTGGCAGCAGCGCGATGCAGGCCCAGGCGCCGACAGAAACGATCGAGGTCCAGCGTAACCTCCCCCACGATCTCCGAGAGCCGGCCTGAACCCAGACGACGATTGAAATCCATCTGCCAGAGACGCTGCTGGGCATGGACGTAGCCCTGAGCAAAGAAGAGATCATCCTCGTTGCGAGCATAGATATGGGGCACACCATAGCGGTCAGTAATAACCTCGACCTCTTCATGTAAACCAGGCAGGCGCCGGACACCCTTGGGCGAGGGAACAGGGCGACGCACAAAGAAATAGTAGGCACCGCCAACTGCGCCTGCCAGACCGGCAGCGGCCATCAGCGTCTTTTGCCACCAGGATGCCATGAGTCTCGCCTCCTTTGCGTACGTATGATCCGACTCGCTGAGCCAGCTTGCACAATCCCTGGCCTGCTCCTGGCTTGTCGCTTGCGCAAGCGACCGCTCGTCTAGCCGTCAGGTCACACTGCCCCACTTGCGCAAGCAACTGGGATAGGTCAGAAGCCGGCGAGTCGCTCTATTCTGAAATCTGATCCGACTGATACTTCAACCATCGGCGCTTGCCCATCTGTTCGGTATGAGCAAGCGAGCGAGGAAAAGCAGAAGAACAGCGGGAAGAACACCAGGCTGATCCTGGCTCCCTCCCGCTCTTACTAGCAGACAACCTGGATCATCCAGGCATATTATACGTTGTCAGTGGAGCAGACGGCAGGCTCTCGCAGTCGGCTCTGGCCACAAAGCATGGTCGCCGCGCTAGCAATCCGCTCTGGCGCCAGCGAAAGCCGTCGCTTGCCTTCTGGCGGAACCACGTCTGTTCAACGCCACTGCAAGGCGCGCGACAGGTGGCAAATGACCAGGCCACAGTCAGAAGGCTGAGCAGGTGGGCATGCAGCCGTGAGCAGTTCCTACCAGCAACATCGGGCCGGGCCTGGCCGGGCTGAGGCTGTTCGCCGGCAAGCCTGGCTAGATCAGCTCGGTGCCGTGAGCTGTATCGCGCACCTCGAAGCCATAGGCTTTGATTTGCTCGCGTAAGGCATCCGAGCGTTGCCAATCGCGGGCGGCGCGGGCCGCCTCGCGCTCGCGCACCAGAGCCAGCACCTCCTCGGGGATGGAGCGCGGCTGGCGCGGAGCCACCGTCTCCAGGCGTAGGCCGAGCACGCGGTCAAAGTCCAGTAGCAAGCGACGCCGCTCGGCGGGCGGAATGCGCTGATTACGAAGCGCGCGGTGGGCCAGATTGAGAGCTGTGGGCAACTCCAGATTATCGTTAATTGCCTCGTGGAAGGCGTCCCGCAGACGCTGAGCCTCCTCGGACCAGGGACCTGTCGCCCCCGCGCCGTCGGCGGGCAGCTCTGCCAGCGTCTCGCGCAGGTTGTTCAAGCCGTTCTGCGCCGCCGCAATCGACTCATCAGTGAAGTTGATCTTTGAGCGATAGTGCGCGGTCAACAGCAGATAGCGCAGAGCCAGCGGCTCAATGCCGCGCTCCTTCAGCGTTGAGAGCAGCACCACATTGCCCTTCGAACGGGCCATCTTGGCGTTGCCGAAATCCAGAAACTCGCCGTGGACCCAATAGCGCACTGGCGGCTTGCCGCTGACGCCCTGGCTCTGCGCGATCTCATCCTCGTGATGGGGAAAGATCAGATCGACCGCGCCCGTGTGGATATCGAACTGTTCGCCGAGGTACTTGACGGACATGGCCGAGCACTCGATATGCCAGCCAGGGAAACCAAGGCCCCAAGGGCTATCCCAGTTCATCTGACGCCTGGGACTGCCATGCTTCCAGAGCGCAAAGTCCTCGGGAGACTCCTTGTCATCGGCCACCTCCATCTGTTCGCGTCCGTGCCCACCGGCCCGCAGCTGCTCTAAGGTATTGCCGGAGAGCTTGCCGTAGTCCGGGAAGCGACTCACATCGTAGTAGACGTTGCCTTCCTTGGTCACGTAAGCCAGCCCCTTCTCGATGAGCCTGGCGACCATCTCCTGCATCTCAGAGATGTGCTCGGTTGCCTTGGGCGCAATGTGGGGCGGCAGAATGTTCAGCTCGGCAGCGTCCTCTTCGTAGCGGCGTGTATAGTAGGCGGCAATCTCATAGGCTGAGCGACCCGTCCGGCGCGCCTCATGCTCAATCTTATCCTCGCCGCTCTCCTCAACGTCGTTCTGCAAATGGCCTACATCCGTGATGTTGCGCACCAGCAGCACCTCGTAGCCGTTGTATTCGAGCATGCGGCGAAGCCAGTCGGTCATCAGGAACGTGCGAAAGTTGCCGATGTGGATGTCACGATAAACGGTGGGACCGCAGCTATAGATGCCCACCTTTGGCGGATGCAGCGGCTCAAAACGCTGTTTCTCTCGACCGAGTGTATTATAAAGCACAATCGGCCTGGCCGATATGCTGCTCATTGTGCTCTTCTCTCCTAATGTGCAGAAATGCTCATAGAACTGTACCCAAATGGAGCCGAGGGTCAGGGAAGCAGACAGACAAGCAGTACGCTAATTGCACGTGTTGCGGTCAGAAACAGCGTGGGTACAGAAGTGTGTTGCAGCTCGTGGTATAGCCGCCATTATGCCCATAGCACCTTCAGTCCTTTGATTTCTCTGCCCTGTGTCTCTCGTCTTGTCGGGCCTCAACTGATCTGCGCTCGCGCCTGGGGACAGGTCGCGATAGCGAGCGCTTGCGCGGAGGCCAGTCTGCGTGTCAGCCGGGAGGGAGCCACCGATGTGTGACGGTCAAGGAAGGTCCGTCTTCGCTAGTATAGCATACTCTCAGGCGCTGGTATAGTCCCACACAGAAATTGCCGGGTTTTTTCCACTCTGCGGCCATTGTCCATCATTTTTTTCGGTTTGCGCCCCCAGTTCCGTCTACAGGGTAGAAGGCCAAAGCCGCAGGCAGGGACAGAGCTGGCAGCGCTGGCCTCCCCTTGTCCAGGCTGATAGCGGTCTTTCTGCGGGCTGCCCTCCAGGGGCGGCAATCTCCTGCCGTGCTTTCTCTGCTATGTTCAACCCCTGGCTCGCTCTTGCCAGGCCGATGCGGCGGGAGATATCAATCTATAGTAGCTATATTAGCAGTGTTCTGATATAGCTAAGATTTCGGGATTATAAAGACAATCTCGAAATCGGTAGTGAGCCGGCCAGCCAGTCAGCCAGTCAGCCAGTCAACCAGCCAGCCGGTCTCAGGCAAACAAATAAGCAAGAAAGAAAGAAAGGAGAGAATCTATGCTGTACGGTCGAGAACAGTCTAAGCGGCGCACCTGGCGGTTCTTCCCCTATGATGGGCCGGGTCCTTATGATGATGACAATGGTGGAGAGAGCCGCTGGAAGCCCGGCACCTCGCCCGAGGATACTGATCCTGAAGAAGAGGAAGGGGAGGAATCGCAAGTCGGCGGTGAAGAAGCGGGGCAGTAGCTCGTCTCTCGCTGCCCGCCACTGCAGGTGAGCATGGGCACCGGCTCAGAGGAGCGCTGATCGCTTGCCTGAGCCAGTGACGTTAGCTCCCTGGTCAGCTGTGCTGATGGCAGGAAGAGCGCACCAACCCTCTGCGAGCTCTGCCCAGCACATCCTATCACAGACACCTTCGGAAGAGCAATCGCCGCGGCGAGGCCGAGAGCGGAGCGTGCTGGCCGTCCAAAGCCAGGGCCCTCCAGCTCTGGACCTGGGCCGCGGCGGTCTGGTCTTCGCAGGCTGCAGCGACCTGAATGCTCACTGGTTGCCGGCGGTGCCTGGGGATGGCTCTCGCACCGCGAAGTAAACGGCCTGGGGATGATGGACCACGATGGCAGCCGTTGACTGCTCCGGCACCAGCTGATAACCGGCGGTCAGCTCGACCCCGATACTCCTCTGAACCGGCAGCAGGGTGAATAAGACGCGGTGATCCTCCAGGTCGGGAATCGCAGGATAGCCCCAGCTATAGCGTCTGCCTCGTCCTTCGTGCTCTCTCAAGCCCAGCTCACGCCGGATGTGTTGATTGGCATACTCGGCCAATGCCTCTGCCATCTGGACCGATAACCCATGAAGAAAGTAGGCCTCCGCATAGCGTCCCTCCTGCTGAAGCTGGTGAACCAGCTCCGAAGGCCCGGGGCCTACAGTGACCACCTGCAGCGCTACGACGTCGATGAGGCCGCTGGCCGTCGAGGCAAAATAGTCGGCCAGACAGAGCCGTTCGCGCTCGCGCTGGCGTGGGAAGCGGAAGCGAGCCAGCTCGCGCAGGGCCTGGCCATCCTCCGTAAGCGACTGCGGATCATAGATGATCAGGCTATTGCCCTGCGACTGGCAGGGATAGTAGCCATAGATGACGCGCGGCTGCAGATAGCGCTGTTGCCTGGCCTCGCGTAGCATGCGCTCCAGGCGCGGGCGAAACTCCTGCGTCACCAGACGTGCGAAGTCGTCTCCGTGTGCCTTACCGCCCCAATGCAGGCGGAAGAGCGTATTCTCATCCAGGCAGGCGGCAATGTCCTCCAGGCCGATGCGCTCCAGTACGCGCGGTCCCCAGAAAGGCGGCTTAGGGATGGAGGGAGCGGGCTTGATGCTGGTCGACGGCTGCTCGTCCTGTGTCGCGGACCCGCTAGTGGGGGCGGTCTGCTGCTGTTGCTGCTGCTTTTGCAGCTCGCGGAGGGCTTCCTGCTTAATACGCTCCACGAAGGCCTCGCGCTCGTGGGGATCACCGGTCAGGCGATCCATAATCTCCAGGCCCTCGAAGGCATCGCGGGCATAAAAGACCCCTGGCTCGTAAGGAACCAGGTGCCCTTTCTCGCGCGTGGTGCCGTCCGTCTCCTCGACAAAGAGGATGCGGCGGCCATAGGCGCGATTAATGGCGGCTCCGCCTACGATCACCGGATAGCGCAGGCCGCGGCGGTGCAGCTCCTGAACGCAGAGCGGCATCTGCTTCGAAGTGCTGACCAGCAGGGCCGAGAGGCCGATGGCGTCGGCATTGACCTCGACGGCCTTGTCGAGGATCGTATTGAGCGGAACCTGCTTGCCCAGATCGTAGACCGTATAGCCGTTATTGCTTAGGATCGTATTGACCAGGTTTTTGCCGATGTCGTGGACATCCCCGAAGACGGTGGCCAGCACAACTCGTCCCTTGGTATAGCCCTCTTTGCGCTCAAGATAGCCCTCCAAATGGGCCACGGCCCGCTTCATGACCTCGGCAGACTGCAGGACGAAGGGCAGAATCAGCTCGCCGGCGCCGAAGCGATCACCGACCTCCTTCATCGCTGGCAAGAGCACCCCGTTGAGCACCTGGACAGCGGCCTCGCTGGCTTTCAAGCCGGAGGCAGAGGCCGCGCAGCGCTCCTGGATGGCCTGGGTGATCAGCTCCTCGATGCCCTCCTTGCGTCGATGCAAAATCTGCCAGTGGATGCGCTCATCGGTACTCAAGCCCTCCGTAGGATCGCTCCGTATCTCCGCTCCTGTTTCAGGTTGAGCATACTCCTCAAAATAGGCAATATAGCGTGGCAGCGCTTCAGGACGGTTGTAGATCAGATCCTCGGCCAGGCGGCGCTGCTCCTCGGGAATCTCCGCATAAGGTTTGATATGGGCGGGATTCACGATGGCGGCGTCCAGGCCGGCGCGAACGGCGTGGTAGAGAAAAACGCTGTTGAGCACGGCGCGAGCTGGCGGCTTTAGGCCGAAGGAGACGTTGCTCACACCCAAGAGCGTCAGAGCGCCGGGCAGCTCGGCCTTGATCCGGCGCAGAGCCTCCAGGGTCTCGATAGCGGCTGTGCGCAGGTCCTCCTGGCCCGTCGTGATAGGAAAGGTCAGGGGATCGAAGAGCAGCGCCTTGGGCGCCAGCCCATACTCCTCGACGCAAATTTCATAGATGCGGCGAGCCACCTCCAGCTTGCGCTCAGCGCTTCTGGCCATACCGGCCTCATCGATGGTCAACGCCACTACTGCCGCCCCATGTTCGCGGGCCAGGGGCACCACCCGCTCAATACGCTCGCGCCCATTCTCCATGTTTATCGAATTGATAACGGCCCGGCCCGGGTAGACCTCTAACGCCGCCTGAATGACCGCTGGCTCCGTCGAATCGATGAAGAGCGGTACCTCGATGCTCTGGGAAAGCTTCTTGATGGTCTGGGCCATCTGCACGGCCTCATCGCTGCGCTCCGTGAGGGCCACGCAGACATCCAGGGCGTGTGCGCCACCCTCAACCTGTTCGCGGGCAATGGCCAGCAGCGCATCGTAGTCATCGCGCAGCAGGGCCTCCTTGGCCTTGCGGCTCCCCTGGCTATTGACGCGCTCGCCGATCAACAGTGGTGGCGGGTCCTGTCGCAGATTGGTTGCGCGCATGCCGCTGGCTACCAGAGGGAGCGAGACGGTGGCAAAGCTGCGTCGCTGGAGCACCTCGTCGGCTGCCGGACGCGGGCGACGCGGTGCCGTCCGGCAGGCTTGCACGATGGCCTGCAGGTGGGCATGAGAGCTACCGCAGCAGCCCCCCACGATATTGACGCCGAAGTCGGTAATAAACTCGCGCAGGGCGGCTGCCATTGCCTCGGGGGCGAGCGGATAGACGGCTTTGCCGCCAACGTTCAGGGGAATCCCGGCGTTAGGGATCGTTGAAATTGGCAACGGGCAGTGTTCCGCCAGGTAACGCACCGGTTCGCGCATATGCTCAGGGCCGGTCGAGCAGTTGAGGCCAATGACCTGCACCCGCAGCCCGACCAGGGTCGCCATCACAGCGGCGATATCCGTGCCGAGCAGCATGCGCCCGCTGGTATCGAGTGAAACCTGGGCCTGAATCGGCACATGTCGCCCGGTTTGCTCCATCGCGCGGCGCAGGCCCGTCACAGCCGCGCGCACCTCCAACAGATCCTGGCTGGTCTCGATCAAGAGCACGTCGACGCCGCCCTCCAACAAAGCGGCGGCCTGCTCCTGGAAGACCGTCACCAGCTGCTGATAGGTGATATTGCTCAACACCGGATCGTCTGAGGATGGCAGCATGCCAGTGGGGCCAATCGAACCCGCCACGAAGCGTGGCCAGTCGGGCCTACTGTAGCGGTCGGCTAACCGGCGGGCCAGGCGTGCGGCGGCCAGGTTAATCTCGCGGGTGCGCTCCCCAAGGCCATACTCATTAAGCTTCAGGCGACTGGCCGTGAACGAATTGGTCTCCAATACATCGCAGCCCGCTTCCAGAAAGCCCACATGGATCTCCTCGATCACCTCCGGTCGCGTCAGCACTAAATACTCGTTGCAGCCCTCGGTAGCAGGTCCACCGTAGTCGGCGGCAGTCAGCTGATAGGTCTGAATTGTGCTGCCCATAGCACCATCGAAAATCAAGACGCGCTGTGCCAGGGCCTCCAGAAAGCGGCTCATAAGCAGACCGCTTGCCTCCTCTACGCTCTTACTTGTATTCCTCCTCCGGTCAGGCAGGCAGACAGGCAAGCGATGCAAGATGCTCAGCGCTGGCTGCTTAGCTGCAGCCGGAGTCAGTTGTCGGGTCGTATGTGACCTAGCGCATCGCTCGGAGCGAGGTAAGTAGCCCCGAAGTCAATGGCCTTGGGCGCGGTGGTCAGCAGCAAACAGGCTCTCTGGAATAAGCAAGAAGAAGCGCCGATATCGCAAGTCGCTGACGCGACGCTGACCGGGTTGTTCTATTATAGCACGTTTCTCGATTCAAGCTGAGTTGAAATCGGTCCCCAGGTGGTGCGGGAGGGAGCGGTCTGCCGTCCCTGGTCCTGTGGGGCTGGACTGGGCCGCTCCACGATTGCCGGGAAGCGGGGGCAGGGAGCGAAGATCGCGTACACATGAGGGAGAGGTGGTCAGATAGCGCCCTCTCTCCCTCACTCAATTCGTAGCCGTGGCCTTCTGGCGGAAAGGCTCCCAAATCTGCACGGTACCATCCCATGAGCCGGAAGCGATGGCCTCGCCAGCGGGCGACCAGGCCAGCGTGCTCACCCAATCGCTGTGACCACGATAGCTTAAGAGCGGAGTTGGCAGCGTGCCCTCGCCGGTGGGCCGCCAGACATGGACCTGCTCATCGACGCTGCCGGAAGCGATCAGGTGGCCATCGGGCGACCAGGCCACGCAGGTCACGCCGCCATTATGGCCGTAGTAGCAGAGCGGTTCGCGCCCGCCGTCGATCCCACGTGGGTCGCGGGCCTCCCAGATCTGGACTGATTGATCATCGCTGGCGGAGGCCACAAAGCGCCCATTGGGCGACCAGACCACCGCGTTCACCTTATCATGGTGGCCATAATAAATGCGAATGTTGCCCCCGGTGCTTGCCGTTGGCTCCCAGACATGGACCGTGCGATCCTCGCCTCCAGAGGCAAGCTGACGACTATCGGGTGACCAGGCTAGAGCGGCAATACTTCCGTGGTGGCCGCGGTAGGTGCAGACGATGCGGCGGGTGGCAATCTCCCAGACCAGGACGATCCGTTCCTCGCCGGCGGCGGCCAGGTACCTCCCATCGGGCGACCAGGCCACTGCCAGGATACGCTCGCTGAGGCCCTCGTAGCGTGCGCCGGCGGGTGACTGCAGTCGGGCTGCACGGGCATCCTGGGGCAGGACAGCGAGCAGCTGGACCACCTCGGACAGCAGTCCATCGGTCATGGCCAAATAACGCCCATCGGGTGACCAGGCGATAACAGGCGCCTCCAGGGAGAGGCCACGCTGTATCAGCAGCGTTTCCCCGGTGTGACTATCCCAAATCTGGACGCTCTCATCCTGACTGCTGGAAGCCAGATAGCGCCCGTGGCTGGCCCAGGCCAGCGAGGCCACCCGGGCACTGTGGCCACGATACACCAGGCGAGGTGTGGTCACCACGGATGAGGGCGACGACTCGCCGGATGGTGCTGCCGCTAATTGAGCAGCAGCCGGGGCAAAAGGCAGCGGCGATTTAAACTGCGAGCGAGGCAGAGGAGAAAGCGGGAGGCGCTCCTGACGACTGGCCCGTTCCAACTCACGGGCGAACTCCTCCACCGAAGGAAAGCGCTCATTTGGGTCCTTCGCCAAAGCGCGCATTACCACCTGTTCTACTGACGGTGGAACCGTCGGAGCGCGTTCGCGCAGCGATGGCGGAGGAGTAATCTGATGCTGCAGGGCAATCTCCTGGGTGGTGCCCACGAAAGGCCAATCGCCCGTCAGCCACTCATAGACCACGACCCCCAGGGCATACTGATCGCTGGCCAGCCGGGGGCGTCCGCGTAGCTGCTCCGGAGCCGCGTAAGGAACCGTTCCCTCGAAACCCTGCAGCTTCTCGCGGCGGTAGCCTGCGCTGCGCGCCACCGTTGCAATATCGAAATCGCTCAGCCAGACCTGGTTGTCGGGTCCCAGCAGCATATTGTGGGGTTTAATATCACGATGGATGAGCTTATAGCTGTGGATATACTGCAAGGCCGCAGCCACCTGGCGCACGTAAGAAACCACCGTGGGCAGAGGCAGAGGAGTACCGCGTGGATGCCGCTCGCGCAGTGTTCCATGTGGGGCATAGGCCATCACAATGAACGGCAGCCCATCCTCCGCTCCAAAATCGAAGACGCGCACAATGTGTGGATGCTCCAGCCGTGTTAAAATCTGCGCGCGGATCAGCAGCTCGGCCAGCTCCTGACTGGAGAGCTGCGCCTCAACCACTTTGAGCGCCGCCTGGGCCCCCGTGCGCACGTGCTCCCCCAAGTAGACGCGCGTCATATGGCCCTGGCCCAGCAGGCGCACCAGCCGATAGCCTCCAAGCCGCTGATCGATTCGACTGACCATAGCGCTCTTCTCCCCTCGCAAGGTGCCTACTTTGGCCACCGCCGTCATCTCCCCCTTCTTCCTTGCGAGTCCTCTTGTTGGAGGATTCTAGAAAATGGGCGAAGAACATGTCAAGCGGATAGTCAAGATGGTATATGTTGATGCTTTTTGTGGCCTCTTGTGCAATAGTGAGAACGGAAGACGGGAGGGCCGCAGAAAAGGGAGCCTGGCGCCAGGAAATGAGCAGAGGACAGGGCAGCTCAGCCCAGCGAGCTAGCGGTATCTGCCAGCAAATCCTCCAGCGTCCGGGCGAAACGCTCGACCTCCTCCTCGGAATTATAGTAATGCACCGAAGCGCGCACCAGCGTCTGGAGGCCGTGGGCCTGCATATCCAGTAGCGCGGCCTGCTGAGAGACCACCGAGACATTGATGCGCTGGCGGCGCAGCGCCTGGCGAAGCGTCTCGGCCTCCCAACCCTCCACCGTGAAGGTCACAATGCCGCCCTGAACCACGCCCCGATCATGGACAATGACCCCTGGCAGCGGAGTGAGACGTGTACGCAGCAGATAGGCGAGATCGCGAATACGGCGCCAGAGCCGTTGCTGATCCCATTGCAGGAAATAATCGATAGCTGCCCCCAGGCCCAGACGATTGGCAATACTTGCCTCCCAGCACTCAAAGCGGCGCGCGTCGGGACGCAAGGCATACTGGTCGGGCGCTGTCCAACTGGCGGCGTGTAGATCGATGAGCGGCGGCTCCAATTGCTCTAACACCTCCTGACGCACATACAAGAATCCTGTACCACGCGGACCACGCAAGAACTTGCGTCCTGTACCTGCCAGGATATCGCAACTGAGCGCGCGCACATCCAGTGGCATCTGGCCGACCGATTGCGTCGCATCCAACAGATAGAGCACGCCGGCCTCCCGCGCGATCCGTCCCACCTCAGCCGCGGGATTGACCAGGCCATTATTCGTCGGCACGTGCGTCAAAGCAATCACACGGACGCGCTCATCGATGGCCTGGCGCAGGGCGCTCACAGAGATTTGGCCGTACTCATCGTCAGGGATCACCTCAACGCGGACACCGGAGCGGCGCCTCATCTGCAAGAAAGCCAGATAGTTGCTGGCATATTCGGCCATGCCGGTCAGAATACGATCGCCCGGTCTAAACGGAATGGCGTAGAAAGCCATATCCCAGGCGCGGGTAGCGTTCTCCACCAGGGCTACCTCGTCTGGCTGGCAGCCGAGCAGCGAGGCTACTGCCTCGTAGACGTGAGCGATCGCCTCGCGTGCCTCCTCGGCGGCTTCGTAGCCGCCGTAGTGGGCCTCACGCTGGAGATGAGCGCTCACAGCCTCTAAGACAGGCTGAGGCATCAAGGCGGCCCCAGCATTATTGAAGTGAAGCACCTCTGTGCATCCTGGCGTCTCCGCGCGTACCTGAGCCAGATCAAAGGCCCGTGTCTGCCGTTCCATATTATCCTGCTCCGTTCTCGGTCCCGGTTAGCTGGGCGGCTGGCTGCTCACGTCTTGCAGATGCAGATCGAACCCTTAGCGCTTCCGTCTTGCCTGATTCGGATCTGGCTTGCTAGCTCAAGGAGAGCCTGGACCTGCCCCTGTGCTGGCCACACCAGGCAAGAAGGAGCCTGGCGCCGCGCAGCCGCCCAGCGGCGAACGAGCGATTTCGTGCAGCCACCGCTGGAGCTGGCAGCGCCAGGAGCCTCAATCACGGGGGACGACTGGTTTACTCCCCGACAGGGATCACGACCCGACCCTGACCGGTGGGCGGCATGTTGGGACCACTGCCGACCCAGCGTACAGCGGTGCCAATGGCCGTCACCTCCATCCATTCGCCGTTATGCAGGTACTGGACCTGGATGTCGACGCCAATCACGCCATCGGCCCCCAGCTGATCGGCCTCAAACTGCATCCGGCTCAACGCCAGCTCGCGCGCCTGATACATCAGCTGGGTGTATTCCTTCAGCTCTCCCTGGAAGTGGGACTTAATCCCCGCCAGCCAGTTGCGAATAGCACCCATTGAGTAAATGCAGTTGCCCATCACCAAACCCAGGGGCTGAAAGCCCTTGTCGACAACCAGCCAGAATTCCTGCCCGCTGAGATCGGAGGTAAACGCCCGGCCCCGGTAGCCCGGTCGGACATCCATCGCTGTTCGTGGTTCGCCCATAGGACCTCTCTTTCGCTGTGGTCTTACCTGGCCGCTTCTTGTAGTCTTGCTTGCTGTCGCTGCGCACTGCCGTGCCACGCTCGCCGACAGGCGGCTTGTCGCCTTTCCAGGATAGGCAATCGCCTCTGGAATGTCAACCATTCGGCGAGCGCCAGACGCTTTCAAGAGCTGGCCTTACGGCTCCTATTTGATCTACGTCTGGCTCAGCTTGACTCATACGTCTAAAATATGACTGGAAAGTTCAATGTCGTTGGAGAGAGCGTGACGCGCGGCGAGGGACCTTCCCCATTGGTCTGAGAAAAAGGGGGCAGCAGCAACCATGAGCAAGGAGGAGTAAGCCGATGGCGAGTGAGATGGGGCGGCAGCGCTTAAAAGAGCGGCTGCGCGAAGTACGCACTGAGCTGATTCTCAATGTAGCGGAGGAAGTTTTCGAGGAGCGAGGCTATCACGAGACGACGATGGATGAGATAGCGGCCCGCTGTGGGGTCGCCAAGGGCACGCTCTATCAACACTTTCCTGGTGGCAAAGACGAACTGATCACCGCGCTTTTTGAGCGCCACCTGGAGCAGTTTGCCCGCGCCGTCGCTCAGGCCCAAGGCGCTGCCAGCACAGCGCGTGGCAGGCTCAGGCGCATTCTGGAGTACGTCTATCTGGAACGCAGCGGCCTGCACGCGCGTCTCTTACAGCTGCTCACCTATGGCGGAGACCTTCGTCAGACGCTCAAAGAGCGTCTTGGTCCCCGCCTGGAACAGATCAGCGCCGCTATTCGTACCTTGCTGGAGCAAGGTCAGCGCGGTGGCGAGTTCCGTGGCACGCTCTCGACCGAGCTGCTGCTACAGACATTTATGCACCTGCTACTCTTCAACAAGTACCAGTCAGTGCTTGAACGCGAGCAACTCTCTCCTGAGAGCCTCGTGGAGCAGGTTGCGCAGATTTTCTTTGACGGTATTGCCAGCGACACGTCTGCAGAGGAAAGGATATAGCAGCAATGCAATCACAACCCGGTTTGCGCGCAACGGCCCCCATGCTCTTCGGGCAACAGGCCCTGGAAGATACCGAGCGCTCCTTTGCCTGGTTCGCTGCCATGCGTGAGGCGCATCCGGTTTTCTTTCACGAAGGCACAGGCATCTGGCAGGTCTTCCGGTACGATGATGTACTGAATGTCCTCACCGACTACGCGCGCTTTTCTTCCAATGCCTTTGAGGACGTTGGAGCTTTTTTTGAGGGAACGCTGCTAGCCAAAGATCCGCCGGAGCATCGCAAGCTGCGCAGCCTGGTCAATCAGGCCTTCACGCCGCGAGCCGTGGCGCGGCTCGCGGATCGCATTACGCAGATCACGCAAGAGCTGCTGGACGCAGTGCTTGCCAAAGGAGAGCTCGATGTTGTGTCTGACATCGCTTTCCCCTTGCCAGCCAAGGTCATTGCCGAGCTGCTCGGGGTCCCTGATCAAGACTGGGATATTTTCCAGCGCTGGGCGCAGGCAGACCCCTCCTCGCCGCCGGCGCGGCGTCTGGCCGGGCGAACGATGCGGCAAGAGATGGAGGAGTACTTCACAGACCTGATTGCCGAGCGCCGACGGGCGCCGCGGGAGGACCTGATCAGCGCGCTCTGTCAGGCCGAAGTCGATGGGCAGAAACTCAGTCAGAATGAGCTGTTGAGCTTCTGTATCCTGTTGCTCGCCGCTGGTCAGGAGACCACCAAGAACCTGATCGCCAATGCCATCGTCTGCTTCACGGATTACCCCGAGGTCATGGAGCGGTTGCGTCGCCAGTCAGAGCTCATGCCGGCGGCCATCGAAGAGGTGCTGCGCTTCCTGCCCCCCGTCTGGTTCCTGTTGCGGCGCACAACGACCGAGGTTGAGCTTGGCGGGCAGCGTATTCCGCCCGGGCAAAGCGTGCTCGTCTGGACAGCCTCGGCCAATCGTGACCCGGCTCAGTTCCCAGAGCCGGATCGCTTCCTGATCGAGCGCAGTCCCAACCGACATCTGGCCTTCGGTCATGGTATCCATTACTGTGTCGGGGCACCGCTGGCGCGTCTGGAGGCCAAGATTGCCCTGCCGTTGATGCTGCAACGTCTGGGCAGACTGGAACGTGTCCCAGGTATTCCAATCATGGTCAATCGGGGCCTGGTCTTCGTAATCCGTTCCTTGCCGATCGCATTTGAGGCAGCGACCACCAGCAGCCAGCGCTAGACAGAGCGCCGGCCCGTGCCGGCAGGGGCCTCTTCCCCGGGCGGCTTCCGCTTTGACACCTCAAGACAAGAAAGGAAAAGGGCGGAAGCCGCTCAGCTTCCCTCATCAGGCACTAGCTCGATCACTTCGCCAAAGGGAAAGTTCTCCCGCTCAAGATGGTGGCCTGTCACAACCCACAGCACAGGCAGCGTGGGCGGCTCCTTGGGAAAGACACCGAAGCCGTCCGTCAGGTAGACACAGACGGCGTTCTGCCAGGGCTCGTGCTCAGCCTGGACGCGC
>NZ_BDGT01000072.1 GCF_001748285.1 Thermogemmatispora onikobensis
CGTTCAGGGGAGCAGCGTTCAGAGAAGCGGCCATTGACAGTGATTCACAATTGATATATCCTAGCGCTAGAAGCACGTCCTTGTCCTGTAACACAGAGGCAAGAGCAAGCAGCAGGGGTCAAAAGGTTCGTAGCCCTGTCCATCTGCAAGAGGATACTGCAAGCGAGAGGATACTCAAGAAAGGAATAGGCCTATGAAGCTCACTATGAAAGGTGACTACGGACTGCGAGCCATGCTCGACATGGCGGCCTACTATGGACAGGGACCGGTTGAAAGTGCGGATATTGCCAGTCGGCAGTATATTCCTGAGCATTACCTTGATCAGATCCTGATGGCGCTGCGCAAGGAAGGACTGGTCAAGAGTGTGCGCGGTCCCAAAGGTGGGCATATGCTGGCAAGGCCGCCCTCTCAGATTACTATGGCTGAAGTGGTACGGGCCCTGGAGGGCTACGTCCCGCCGATGAAATGTTTGCCTTCGCCTGGTGTCTGTGAGCTGTCGCCAGGCTGTGCTTTGCGCGAGGTCTGGCAGAAGATCGATGAGATGACCTGGCAGATTCTGCTCTCGACCACCATCGAGGAGCTGGCGCAGCGCCATCGCACGGGCGCTGCTGCAGAGACCATGTACTATATCTAGTATATCTAGTAGCTCTCGCTAGTCCGGGCAAAGCGAGCTGCCGCTCATGGAAGCGGCGGGTGGCGGGTAGGAGCCGGTTGGCGGCCTGGACTAGAGATAGGCAGCGGCAGGCAGGCGGCAGTTGTCCGCTGACCTGAAGGGGAAGGGTAGTAAGACGTGGCTGTTCCTGTGCAAAAAGCCAAGAAGACAAAGGTAATCGCTCTAGTAGAGGACGATCCACGCCTCATCGAGATGGTTCAGGCGGTCATCACAACCGTCAGTTCCTGGCAGCTGCACGTCTTTCCCGATGGGCAGGAAGCCCGTGAGCAATTGCCCGGTATCGGGGCTGATTTGATCCTACTCGATGTAGGTTTGCCCAACCTCGACGGCGTCTCCCTCTACAGGATCTTGCGCGGCCATAGTCAAACCAGGCATATCCCAATTATTGTCATCACCGGTAGCTACGAGTGGGAGCTGCATCGCATGGGCT
This sequence comes from Thermogemmatispora onikobensis, assembly GCF_001748285.1. Classification (NCBI taxonomy): domain Bacteria; kingdom Bacillati; phylum Chloroflexota; class Ktedonobacteria; order Thermogemmatisporales; family Thermogemmatisporaceae; genus Thermogemmatispora; species Thermogemmatispora onikobensis. The sequence goes on from NZ_BDGT01000072.1 coordinate 1,104, forward strand.
TGCATACGGGGTTGATGCTGCGTAAACCCTTCAGCGTGCAAGAACTCCTCTTTCTCATGCGCGCCCTGCTCGCCGAGGAGCCGGAGCAAGCCGAGCCAGCCCAAGGCTAGATCAAACAAACAGGCAGGCAGGTAGGTGAACATGGCGCGCTGGCCCAAGGATGCAACAGAACTGGTCGGTCGTACCCCGCTGGTTGAGCTGAAGCGGTTTGCTGCTTCCTGCGGAGCTACCGTGCTGGCCAAGCTAGAGATGTTCAGCCCCGGCGGTAGCCTGAAGGATCGTCCAGCCCTCAAGATGATCTGCGAAGCGGAGACGCAGGGTCTTCTGCGCCCGGGAGGAGTCATCACTGAGCCAACGAGCGGGAATATGGGCATCTCCCTGGCCTGGATTGCCGCCGCCCGTGGCTATCGCTGCATCCTGACCATGCCCGACACCATCAGTCTGGAACGCCGTCTGCTCCTGCGCCGCCTGGGGGCCCAGGTGATTCTGACCCCGGGCAACCAGGGAATGCGCGGCGCCATCAACAAAGTGATCGAGCTGCGCACCTCGCTCTCAAACGCCTGGTATCCCCAGCAGTTTTATAATCAGGCCAACCCTCGCGCTCACCGCGAGGGCACCGCCGTTGAGATCTGGGAAGACACCGGCGGGGCTGTCGATATGGTAGTGATCGGCGTCGGCACTGGTGGAACCCTGACCGGGGTCGCCGAGGGTTTGCGCGCCCGCAAGCCAGCGGTGGAGGTGGTAGCGGTCGAACCCGCGGCCTGTGCCATCCTCTCAGGAGGGCGTCCCGGGCCGCATCGCATCGAGGGCCTGGGAGCCGGTTTCATTCCCGACACCCTGCGTGTCGATCTGATCGATCGGGTCGTTCCCGTCAGCGATCACGATGCCGTCGCCACCGCGCGCGCTATCATGGAGCAGGAGGGCCTCTCGGTTGGCATCAGTAGCGGCGCTGTTGCCTGGGCTGCTCTCCAGGAGGCTCGGAAGCAGGAGAACGAGGGGAAAGTCATCGTGACCATCTTCCCCAGCGCCGCCGAGCGCTACCTGCACACAATCCTCTTCGACGACCTGCGCGTCTGACGGCGCCACCTTCTGACTTCGTCCAGCCCCCTGAGTGGCCCGTGAACGATCCTGGCCGGGCCTGACACAAAGTGAGGCACCCTCAGCAACGTGGATGCAACAAGATCGCTCTCGATCAGCTCTGTCGACTGCCTGCTCATGAGACCGAAGTCCCGCCTGATTCGTCTTAAATCATAGCGGCTGTGACCAGCCTCCAGGCCAAATGCCAGAAAGCACCAGATCGATTCAACATCGCTCAACGAGCAAGCTGTAGCCCGCCACGGCGCCTTGCCTCTCGCTTCTCCCAATCTGGAGCAGGGTGGCGCCGACCTGGCAACAGACCTGATGACGCTGGCCAGCCGAGATGTTTTTGCTGCACATGGGGAGGGATGGTACGCGCGATGTCCACAATTACAGAGCACCAAAGCGGGACAGAGGTCCAACGCTTTCATCTGAAGCGCTCCGCCTATGTGCGCAACAGCCTGCTGGCCCTCTTAACAGCGGCAGCCTTCCTGCTGACGGCAGTGGGATTGTTAGGGGGGGGACGCTGGCTTTGGGGAAGCTACGGACATGCCTTCACGCCCTATCTCAAGTGGCAGGATGTCCTGATGGCGCTGCTGGCCTATCTCATCCTGAGCGCTCTGGCTGGCTCTCTCATGAGCCTGCGCTACCTCTATGCTCTGCAAAGGGGCTACCGCCGAGAAATGCTGCTCATTGAGGAGCAGAGCCTGAAAGTGCGCGATCTGTCGCATAAAAATCTGGGCAGTATCTTCTGGATGATCGGCACCACCTTGCTCTGCTTTCTGGTGGTGCTGGGGGGCCTGATTCCACTCGTCCTGTTGGGCTGGGCGCAGAGCTGGGCTGATCCTGTCCTGGCAACCCTCGGCACTGGTCTGCTCCTGCTCCTCAGCCTGCCCGGGCTGGCGCTGAGTGTCGGCATGCTAGGGCTGCTGGCTTGTATTCTGGTCAGCTGCTTCTCGCTTGGCCGCCAGATGGGGGCGCCGCGGACCTACCGGCTCGATAGCCATACCTCGCTCTGGATTCATGACTTCATGCTCTCTATTCTCTCACCCGGCGAGCCGGAGTCTCTGCTAGAACTACAGCTGCTCTCCAGCGCCGATCAGCAGCGCCTGCTAGCCTTGTTGCGCAAACGCTGGATCGATGCCGATCGGCCCTGGAATCCAGCGCTGGGCGAGGAGATCGAGGCAGCCCTCGCCGAGGTTCAGCATCAAAAACGCCTGGCCCTTTCCGCCTGAGCCCCAACCTCGCCCCGGCCCCGCACTCGCTGGCTGGCGCCTGGCTGAGCGATTGAGCGCGGCCTGCCGCCTGGATCAGTAGGCGGAGCCTGGGGCCGGAGTGGGGAGGGAAGGGAGAGCGACGAAGGATGCAGAGGCGCGCCAGAGAAAAGAGAGCAGGCGGGGCAGGGAAAATTGGGGGGGGCAAAAAAATCCCCCTTGGGGGGACTTGACAAAGTCGTCGGTAGGGGATATACTTTCAAATTGCCAATTGACAAGGAGTGACTGGGTGCAACCCTGACAGGAAAGGGGCGGCACACAGCATGTTTTTTTCTCTCTGAGTCAGTGTGTAGGGCCGTGCATGTGGGTGATTCAGCAGCCAACTGAACGACGACGAAGACGACAAAGCAATTCCGAGTAACCGCTTGTGGGAGCACGAAGCGGTTACTTTTCTTGTCATGCAATGCTCCCGGCACAGGAATTATCAGCAACCGTAGATAACAGCAGCAATCATCGATTTCACGATCCTCCGGAGAGGTGCGCCGAGGCGCCTCTCGGGACATCTTTCCCTTCACGACAGCAGACGCAGATGTGACCTGGCGGGCAGACAGGCCCTCCCTGGTACCTGCCTTTCCCATTGCAGCCTGACGAACCAACAGCAGCAACCGCCTGACCTGGTTTGGTCTGTCTGCATGGGCAAGACAGGAAGCTGGGCTACGTAAGGAGAGGCCGTCTGTCGCGCAAGGAAGGTTTTCCTCCGTGAAGCTCTAGTGAGAGGAGAATATCACACATGACAGTGAGCAGCAAGGCCGTGGCGCTCCCGGAGCGTGTTTCTTTCGCGCGCATTCCGGATATACGGCCAATGCCGGGCCTGATCCAGATCCAGCTCGACTCCTTTGAATGGTTCAAGCGAGAGGGCCTGCGCGAGGTTTTTGAAGAGATCTCTCCTATTGAAGATTTCACTGGCAAAAATCTCAGTCTGGAGTTTATTGTCCCGCCCGAGCCATTCGGCAAGCCCAAGTACAGCGAGGATGAGTGTCGCGACCGCGACGCCACCTATGCCGCCCCGCTGACGGTCAAGGCGCGCCTGATCAATAAGGAGACGGGCGAGGTCATCGAGAAAGATATCTTCATGGGGGATTTCCCCCTGATGACCAAGCAGGGCACCTTTATTATCAATGGCGTCGAGCGCGTCGTAGTCAGCCAGCTTGTGCGCTCGCCGGGGGTCTACTTTACCGCTGAAGAGGACGCCAGCACCGGGCGCAAGCTCTTCGCCGCCAAGTTGATCCCGAATCGTGGCGCCTGGCTGGAGTTTGAAACAAGCAATAAGAATCTCCTCTCCGTCAAGATTGATCGCAAGCGCAAGCTGCCTGTCACTACCCTGCTGCGCGCTGTCGCCAGCATTGCCCGCGAGCAGTGGCATACCGAAGACGTGGATCTGACGACGGATCAGGGCATGATTCAGGCCTTCAGCGAGGCCGATGACGATCCCAACGTGCGCTATATTCAGACGACGCTGGATCGTGATCCGGTCAAGCGTGAGGAGGAGGCCCTGCTCGAACTCTACAAGAAGCTGCGTCCCGGCGATCCTGCCACTCTCGATAACGCGCGCTCGCTGGTGCGCAACCTCTTCTTCAATCCGCGGCGCTATGACCTGGGCAATGTGGGCCGCTACAAGCTCAATCGCAAGCTGGAGCTGGCGGTGCCGCAGCATATTCGCGTCTTGACGCTGGACGACCTGGTCCATATTATCCGCCGTCTGATCCGTCTCAACAACGGTCACGGGCGCAAGGATGACATCGACCATCTGGGCAATCGCCGCGTGCGCTGCGTCGGCGAGCTGATTCAGTCGCAGTTCCGCGTTGGTCTCTTGCGCATGGAGCGCGTCGTCAAGGAGCGTATGAGCATCCAGGAGCCGGGTCAGGCGACGCCCAACGCTCTGATCAACATCCGCCCGGTAGTGGCGGCCATGCGCGAGTTCTTCAGTGGCAGCCAGCTCTCGCAGTTTATGGAACAGACCAATGCTCTGGCGGAGATTGGCCACAAGCGCCGCCTCTCAGCCTTGGGTCCTGGTGGCCTTTCGCGCGAGCGCGCCGGTCTGGATGTGCGCGACGTCCATCGCTCGCACTACGGGCGCATCTGTCCCATCGAAACGCCGGAAGGTCCCAACATCGGCCTGATCGGCTACCTGGCTACCTACGGGCAGGTCAATCCCTACGGCTTCATCGAGACCCCCTATCGCAAGGTCTACCGCCGTCTGCGGGCCAATGACCCGCGCCTGATCGGGCGGGAGTTCCGCGGCGTGGTTGGGCGCGAACGGGAGGATGTGGTCGACGAGGACGGCCAGGTGCTGGTCAAGGCTCATGGGCGCGTGCGCGTCGATGAAGACCTCTTCTTGAAGCTGTCAAAGGTGCTTGGCGACGCCTGGGTCCATGTCCGGGCCTTCGTCACCGACGAGGTCCAGTATCTGACCGCTGACGACGAGGAGAACTACAAGATCGCCCAGGTGAATGCCCCGCTGTTGGAGAACGGCGAGTTCGCCGAAGAGCGCACGCTGGCGCGCTACCAGGGCGAGTTTATCATGGACAGCACGGACAACATGGACTTCATGGACGTCTCACCGCGTCAGGCGGTGAGCGTGGCCACCGCGCTGATCCCCTTCCTGGAGCATGACGACGTCAACCGCGCGCTGATGGGCGCCAACATGCAGCGTCAGGCGGTGCCTTTGCTGCGACCGCAGGCGCCGGTCTGTGGCACCGGCATCGAGCGGCAGGTCGCCATTGACTCGGGTCAGGTGCTTGTCAGTGAGGTGGATGGCGAAGTCGTCAAATCGACGGCGCGCGTCATCGAGATCATGGATAACCAGGGCGAGATCCATACCTATCGCCTGCGCAAGTTCATGCGCTCCAACGCTGGCACCTGCATCAATCAGCGACCTATCGTGCGCAAGCGCGATCGCGTGCGCGCCGGCCAGGTGATCGCCGACAGCTCCTCGACCCAGGATGGCGAGCTGGCCCTCGGGCAGAATATTCTGGTGGCCTTCATGAGCTGGGAGGGTGGCAACTTCGAGGACGCCATTCTGATCAGCGAGCGCATTGTCCGCGAAGATCTCTTCACCTCGATCCATATCGAGAAGTACGAGGTTGATGCGCGCGACACCAAGCTCGGCCCCGAGGAGATTACCCGCGATATCCCGAACGTTGGTGAGGAGGGCCTGCGCAACCTGGACGAGCGCGGCATCATCTACGTCGGCGCTGAGGTCGGACCGCAGGATATCCTGGTCGGCAAGATCACGCCCAAGGGCGAGACCGAGTTGACCGCGGAGGAGAAGCTGCTGCGCGCCATCTTCGGTGAGAAGGCGCGTGAGGTCAAGGATACCTCGCTGCGCGTCCCGCACGGCGAGCGTGGCAAGGTGGTCGAGGTCAAGGTCTTCTCGCGTGAGAACGGCGATGAGCTGCCACCCGGAGTCAACCAGCTGGTGCGCGTCAGCATTGCTCAGAAGCGCAAGATCGGTGCCGGCGACAAGATGGCCGGACGCCACGGCAACAAGGGCGTCATCTCGCGCGTCCTGCCCATCGAAGATATGCCATTCCTGCCTGACGGCACGCCGGTCGATATTATTCTCAACCCGCTGGGTGTGCCACACCGCATGAACCTTGGGCAGATCCTGGAGACGCATCTGGGCTGGGCCGCCACGGCCTTGGGCATCAAGATCGCGACACCCGTCTTCGATGGGGCCAGCGAGGCCGACGTCTCTGAGCTGCTGCGCCGCGCCAACCTGCCGGAGAGCGGTAAGATCCAACTCTTCGACGGGCGCACCGGCGAGCCGTTCGACCAGCCGATCACTGTGGGCTATACTTACATGCTCAAGCTGGCCCACCTGGTCGAAGACAAGGTCCATGCCCGCTCGACTGGCCCCTACAGCCTGATCACACAGCAGCCGCTGGGCGGTAAGGCGCAGTTCGGTGGCCAGCGCTTCGGCGAAATGGAGGTCTGGGCCCTCGAAGCCTACGGCGCGGCCTATATCCTGCAGGAGATCCTCACCGTCAAGTCGGATGACGTGGTAGGCCGTGTCAAGACCTACGAGGCCATCGTCAAGGGCGAAAACATCATCGAGCCGGGCGTACCTGAGTCCTTCAAGGTCCTGGTCAAGGAACTGCAGAGCCTGGGGATCAACGTAGAGGTTCTCAACGAGGACGATCAGAAGATCCAGTTCGTTGAGGACAGCTCGAACGACGTCATGCCCGAGCTAGGCATTAATCTGTCCGGTTTCGAGGGAGATCAGTAAGGGAACCGGGGAAGGCGCCCGTCCATCAAACCAACCTGTACGGCGAGTGGTTGCAGTGCTCCCTCTGGTTTCCCTGCCGTATTGGGCTATGCCGTTGCCTGCCCGCTCTCTGGCCAGCAAGCCTGATCGACCGCGACCGCCTTCAGTGCTGGCTTGTCAGCTGGCGCCTGCCTTTCATCAGCGCCCATGTCCAGATCAGACAAGGCAGGTTCCAGGCCAGAGAGCGGGCCGGGGCCTTCCCCTTTCCCATCAGGAGGCAGCATGCTCGAAGTCAACGATTTCAACGCAATTCGCATTAGTCTCGCCAGCCCCGAGCAGATTCGCAGCTGGAGCTACGGCGAGGTCACGAAACCGGAGACTATCAATTACCGCACTCTCAGGCCAGAGAAGGACGGTCTCTTCTGTGAGCGTATCTTCGGCCCCACCAAGGACTGGGAGTGCTATTGTGGCAAATACAAGCGCGTCCGTTTCAAGGGCATCGTCTGCGATAAATGTGGCGTCGAAGTCGCGCGCTCAAAGGTGCGCCGCGAGCGCATGGGCCATATCGAGCTGGCTTCTCCGGTCAGCCATATCTGGTACTTTAAGGGCATTCCCAGCCGCATCGGCCTCTTGCTCGATCTGTCGCCGCGCAACCTGGAGCGCATCCTCTACTTTGCGCTCTACGTGGTCACCCACATCGACGAAGAGGCGCGCCAGAAGGCCCTGATGGAGCTGGATCGCGAGCTGGCCAATCTTCAGCAGACGACCGAGGAGGAGGTTGTCGAGCGCGTCGACAGCCTCAAGGAGCAGCGCGACAGCGAGATTCAGGACGAGCGTGCCCGCCTGGCGGCCCGCATCCGCCAGATTCAAGAGGAGCGCGAGCGTGATCTAGAGCGGGCTCGCCAGGCCGAGAGCGAGACCCTGGCTGAGCTGCGCGGCCAGCGTGGCAAGCCGGCGGAAGACGATATTGTCTACGAGCCGACCGGTCAAATCATCGTCCCGCGCGGCGAGGTTGTCACCCTCAAGCATATCGAGCTGCTGGAGCAAGTAGCCGAGACCTGCCGCAACGACATCGCCGAGCAGGCTCGCCATGCCCTGGAGGCCGTGCGCGCCGAGAGCGAGCGCGAGGCCGAGCGCCTCAACCTTGATTACCAGGGCCAGATCGACCTCTTGCAGTCGCAGCTCGAATCGCAGCGCACCGACCGCCGTCATCGCCTGGAGCAGCTGCGTCGCGACCTGGTCAACCTCAAGAAGATGGACCTGCTCCAGGAGAATCGCTATCGCGAGCTGAAGGAGGCCTTCGGCAACGTCTTCCGCGCCGGCATGGGCGCCGAGGCCGTGCGCGAACTGATCGCCGATATCGATCTTGACAAACTGGCGATGGAGCTGCGCCAGGAGATCAGCTCGACCGTTGGCCAGCGACGCAAGAAGGCCACCAAGCGCCTCAAGGTCGTAGAGGCCTTCCGCAAGTCCGGCAATCGTCCCGAGTGGATGATCCTGACGGTGCTGCCAGTGCTGCCGCCCGAGCTGCGTCCAATGGTTCAGCTTGACGGCGGGCGCTTTGCCACCTCGGACCTCAACGACCTCTATCGTCGCGTCATCAACCGCAACAACCGTCTCAAGAGGCTGCTGGAGCTGAGCGCGCCGGAGATCATCATTCGCAACGAGAAGCGCATGCTGCAGGAGGCCTGCGATGCCCTCATCGATAACGGGCGCCGCGGGCGAGCGGTAGCCGGCTCGGGCAACCACAAGCTCAAGAGCCTCTCTGACATGCTCAAGGGGAAACAGGGGCGCTTCCGCCAGAACCTGCTTGGTAAGCGCGTCGACTACTCTGGCCGCTCGGTGATCGTCGTCGGCCCTGAGCTGAAGCTGCACCAGTGCGGTCTACCCAAGCGCATGGCTCTGGAGCTATTCAAGCCCTTCGTCATGCGCAAGCTCGTCGAGCGTGGAGATGCGCACAACATCAAGAGCGCCAAGCGCTTCGTCGAGCGTGTCCGGCCCGAGGTCTGGGATGTCCTGGAAGAAGTCATCAAGGACCATCCCGTTCTGCTCAACCGTGCGCCGACCCTGCACCGTCTGGGCTTGCAAGCCTTCGAGGCTGTGCTGGTCGAAGGCAGCGCCATCCAATTGCACCCGCTGGTCTGCTCGGCCTTCAACGCCGATTTCGATGGCGACCAGATGGCCGTGCACGTCCCGCTGTCCGAAAAAGCCCAGGACGAGGCGCGGCAGTACATGATGTCCACGCGCAACCTGCTGCTGCCGGCCACTGGCGAGCCGTCCATCGGCGCCACCGGTGACATGGTTCTTGGCTGCTTCTACCTGACGCAGGATCGTCCGGGCAAGAAGGGCGAAGGGCGCGTCTTCACCGACCCGACCGAAGCCCTGCTGGCCTACCATCATGGTGTCATCGACCTGCAGGCCCTCATCAAAGTGCGCATGGATGGTGTGCAAATCTTCGATGAGCCGCCGCCGGCAGGGCCGACCATGTATGCGCAGCGTCAGCTCATCACCACCACCGTCGGGCGCATCATCTTCAACGAATCGCTGCCCGAGCGCATGCGCTTCAAGAACTACCCGATGAGGAAGGATGACCTGCGCGCGCTGATCTCCGAGTGTTACAAGGAGTATGGGCGCGTCAAGACCTGCGAACTGGCGGACGAGATCAAGCGTCTCGGCTTCTCCTACGCCACCAAGGCTGGCGCCACCATTGCCGTCAGCGACATCAAGGTGCCGGAGGGCAAAGCCGAGGAGCTGGCCAAGGCCGACGCCAAGATCGCCGCTTTGGAAGAGCAGTACCGTGAGGGTCTCATCACCGACTTCGAGAAATACCAGCAGACCATCGACATCTGGAACGAAGTCACCGAGAACATCACCAAGATGGTCGAGCAGACGCTGGACCCCTACGGTGCCATCTTCACCATCGCCAAGTCTGGTGCCACCAAGGCCCGTTTCCAGCAGATCCGTCAGCTCTCGGGTATGCGCGGTCTGATGGCCAGCCCGTCCGGTAAGATCATCGACGTGCCCATTCGAGGCAACTTCCGCGAGGGGCTGAGCGTGCTCGAGTACTTTATCAGCAGCCACGGAGCGCGCAAAGGGCTGGCCGACACTGCTCTGCGTACCGCCGAGTCGGGCTATCTGACGCGGCGCCTGATCGACGTTGCCCAGGACGTCATCGTCACCGAAGAGGATTGTCAGACCACCGAGGGCATCCTCATTACCGATGAGGACAGCAAAGAGATGATGCTGCCCGACATCCGCCAGCGCATCACCGGGCGCATCCTGCTGGAGCCAATCCCTGGCTTCGAGCACCTCATCGAGGTCGGCGATGAGATCACCGAGGACATTGCCGATGCCCTGGTGGCGGCGGGCGTCAAGCAAGTGCGCGTCCGCTCCGTACTGGGCTGCCAGACCCGCCGTGGGGTCTGCCGCAAGTGCTATGGCCGTGACCTGGCGGAGAACAGCCTGGTGCGCCTGGGCCAGGCCGTTGGCATCATTGCCGCCCAGTCCATCGGCGAGCCTGGCACGCAGCTAACCATGCGTACCTTCCACACCGGCGGTATCGCGGGCGCCCAGGGCGACATCACTCAGGGTCTACCGCGCATCGAAGAGCTGTTCGAGGCGCGCGTCCCCAAGGATAAGGCGGAGATCAGCGAGATCGATGGCGTCGTCGAAATCATCAAAGACGAAAACACGGGCAGCCGCACCGTGCGCGTCGTCTCGACCAACACCATCTTCGACGAGTATCGCCTGCCGCCTGGGGCCGAGATCCTCGTCAACGAGCACGACCAGGTCCAGAAGGACCAGCTGCTGGCCCTGGAGCCGCCGCAGAACGGCAGCGAGCCGCGCGAAGTGCGGGCCCGCACCAGCGGCGAAGTGCTCTTCAACGCGAACGGGGTACTGACCATCCGCTCCGAGGAGCGCGACGAGCGCAGCTATCCGGTGCCAGCGGCCCGCAGCCTGGCCGTCGCTCAGGGGCAGTACATCAAAGCCGGAACACCCATCACCAGCGGCCATCTCGACCCGCAGGATGTCCTGCGCATCCTCGGACGCGAAGCCGTCCAGATGTACCTCGTCAAAGAGGTCCAGCGCATCTACCGCAACACCGGTGTGCGCATCAACGACAAGCACATCGAGATCATCATCCGGCAGATGCTGCGCCGCGTGCGCGTCGAGGAACCGGGCGATACCGACATGCTGCCCAACGACCTGGTCGATCGCTTCGCCTTTGCGGAGACCAACGCGCGCGTCCTGGCCGAGGGCGGTGAGCCGGCCCGCGCCCAGACCGTCCTGCTGGGCGTCACCAAGGCCTCACTCAACACCGACAGCTTCCTGGCGGCGGCCTCGTTCCAGGAGACCACGCGCGTGTTGACCGAGGCGGCCATTCAGGGCCAGACCGACCACCTGGTGGGCCTCAAGGAGAACGTCATCATCGGCAAGCTCATTCCGGCAGGCTCCGGCTTCCTGCAGCGACGCCGCGAGCAGCTGGCGCGCCAGCAACAGGTCCAGCAACGCCTGACAGGCACGCCCAGCGTGGCCGGTGTCGGGGCTGGCCTGGGTGGAAGCTCTGGCAGCAACGGCCACAGCAGCGGTACCCCCGGCGTGGCTCTTGACAGCCTGAGTGATGAGTGATACCATATACAACCGCGCATAGATTGAGAAGGGGCGCGCACCAGCGCGCCCCTTTAGAGGACAGTTAGGGGAGGATTGCTCGTTGCCAACGATCAATCAGCTGGTCCGAAAGGGCCGTTCCAAGAAAGTCAGACGCTCGAAGGCTCCAGCGCTGTTGTATTCCTACAACGCGCTGAAAAACCGTGTGATGCGCATGAGCGGCGCGCCGCAGAAGCGCGGCGTGTGTACGCAGATCCGTACCATGACGCCCAAGAAGCCGAACTCGGCCATGCGCAAGATCGCGCGCGTGCGCTTGAGTAACTTGATGGAGGTCACGGCCTATATCCCCGGCGAGGGCCATAACCTCCAGGAGCACTCGGTGGTCTTGATCCGCGGTGGGCGCGTGAAGGATCTGCCCAGTGTGCGCTACCATATCATCCGCGGTACGCTCGATAGCGATGGGGTTGCTAAGCGTCGCCGCGGTCGCTCAAAGTATGGAGCCAAACGGCCCAAGCCTGGGCAGGCGGCGGCCACTTCAGCCGCCAGGGGTGGTAAGAAGTAGCGCGTGGGCGGCTGCTGAAGCGCAGAAGCATGCAAGAAGCATAGCCATCCGACCCGCCACATTCCCCGCTTCCCTGCCCGATACCGCCTGAGAGCGTTCAGGTAGGTCGGTTTACAGGTCGTGCATCACTTTCGATCACACTCATCGGCGTTCTTCACGGTCGATGCGTGTCGAGTGTCCTCCACGTCTGTCCCTCTGCCAGGCAGGCAACAAAAAAAATGTGCGCTTGCCCTGGCGTGCCTCGTGGAAAGCGACGCTCGTTTGTTTGTCTGCTCGCTCACCCGCGCCGCGCGCTAGCGCCGCCGCAGGAGAAGCGGGCCAGCGCAAAGACAGCAAGGCCGTGGTCGCCCTAGTGTGACTGACGATTGAACTGACTGGCTTGACCGGCTGGCTACTACCCCTGGCCTGGCCTCATCTCTCAAGCCAGCCAACAAAACAAACAAGCAAGGCAATCCTCGCTGCTGCCTGTGGTGAAGTGAAGGTTGGAAAAGAAAACTGCTAGCGCCTAACCCCGGGCGGGTCGGCGGATGGGGCTGGGCCAGAGCGTCGAACAGCACAATACCAGCACGAAGACGCGCAAGCGCATAAAGAGGCAAAGCGTGCCGGAGACCGGGCTGGCGAAGCGAGCAACAGCCTGCGGCTCCGGTCCGTTGCGTTGCTTGCCAGCCTCTCCCCTGGCAAGTGGGACCGCGGAAGCCGCCACGGCCACGAGGCAAGGCGGCAACGGAGGCCGGTGGAGCGCATAGTAACAGCTCTGTCGCTGTGCCCACCGTAACCGGAAGGGGAAAGAAAGCGACAGACGCTCGCGTCTGGCCAGCCGCGGCGGCGAGAGAGCGAGCATGCATGCGTGCGTGCGAGGAAGAAGGCGCTCGCTGTATGCTGCAAGAGCGCTGGCTGACAAAAGCAGGCGAACGAGAGAGAAGGAGAGAAGTCTAAGCAGAACGCTCGCATGGCTGGCTGGCCGGCTGGTTTCAGGGAGGAGCGCCAAGGAAGAGCAGCCAGCGAGGGAGACAAGCGACGTTCGCGGCAGCAGATCTGCTGCCCTACCCGCACAGGTGGGAAAGGACCCGTGCCAGCGCTCAGTCGATCAAGGTGGAGATGAAGCGAAGCCATGAGCGCGTCAGGTAGCCCGCGATCTGGTGCGGCGACCGTCGTTGCTGATGCTGTAGGCGTTCGTATCCGATTGTAGCTTCCGTTCTCATCGACGAGCAGCAGAAGCAGAAGCGCATTCCTCTAACGCGATGGGTGGGTGCCTGCCCCAGGCCGGGGTGGGTGATAGCCTCGGCAAGCCTCCCGTCATCTGGCATTCGCCTTCCTGCTCATTGTGGCCAGCAGGCCCGGCGGGAGGAGAGCGAGGAGGCAGGACAACCAGTATTGTTTGTTGTAGGCTCAGGTGTCAGCTACAATCGAAGCGACGCCTTTTCTGGTGCTTTGCACAAGGCAGGTATCATACGTACGTACGTAGCGTAGCGTAGATGCTCGTCTGCGCGCGTAAGCGGACTGCGGCCACGCTTGTCGGCCCAGGCCGGCAGCAGGAGCGGCGGCGAGCATGTGTGTTGACCGCGAAGCGAAAGGGAGGAAAAGAGACCTTGCCAAGACGCAAACGTGTTAGCCGTCGGTCAGAGTCGGACAAGCATAGCAAGGAAACCAAGAAGTACGAGTATCGGCGTGGAGTGCGTCGGCTCGAAGTCGTGGACCCTAAGTACCAGAGTCGCAACGTCGCGAGCTTCATCGGCAAGCTGATGGTCGATGGCAAGAAGAGCCTGGCCGAGCGCATCCTCTATCAGGCTTTCGCTTTAATCGAGCAGCGGCAGAAACGCCCAGCGCTGGAGGTCTTCGAGCAGGCCATCAGAAACGCCACTCCGACGGTCGAGGTCAAGCCCCGCCGTGTTGGTGGCTCGACCTATCAGGTGCCCGTCGATGTCCGCAAAGAGCGTGGCCTCTCCCTCGCCATGCGCTGGCTCATCCGCTCTGCTCGCGCTCGCACCGGCAAGAGCATGGTGGAGAAGCTGGCGAACGAGATCATGGACGCTGCCTCTGGACAGGGTGCGACCATCAAGAAACGGGAGGAGACCCACAGGATGGCAGAGTCCAACAAGGCTTTCATCCATTATCGCTGGTAATACTTAATCATGTCTAGAGAATACTCACTCGAAAGAACGCGGAATATCGGTATCATCGCCCATATTGACGCGGGAAAAACGACAACGACCGAGCGTATCCTCTTCTACACGAAGAAGATTCACCGCATGGGTGAGGTGCACGAAGGGGCTGCGACGATGGACTGGATGGTCCAGGAGCAGGAGCGCGGGATCACGATCACCGCCGCTGCTACCACCTGCTTCTGGCTCGACCATCGCATCAACATCATCGATACGCCTGGTCACGTCGACTTTACTGCCGAGGTCGAGCGCTCGCTGCGCGTCCTCGATGGGGGCATTGTGATCTTCGACGCCGTAGCCGGCGTCGAGCCTCAGTCTGAGACCGTCTGGCGCCAGGCCAACAAGTACAATGTCCCGCGCATCTGCTTTGTCAACAAGATGGATCGCGTCGGAGCTGATTTCTGGCGCACCGTCCAGATGATCCGTGACCGTCTGGGGGCCAACCCTCTTCCAATCCAGCTGCCGATCGGGGCGGAGAGCGACTTCAAGGGCTTTATCGATCTTATCGAGCAGCATGCCGTCATTTTCCTCGACGACTTGGGCACGCGGCCCGAGCCGACTCCCATTCCTGCCGGGTTGGAAGAAGAGGCGAGGCGTCATCGCGATGCGCTCATTGAGCGTGTCGCCGAGACCGACGAGGAGTTGACCCTGAAATATCTTGAGGGCGAGGAGATTACCAAGGACGAGATCCGGGCTGCCCTCCGCAAAGCAACGATTGCCGGCACTCTGGTGCCGGTACTTTGTGGTTCCTCCCTGCGCAATAAGGGTGTGCAAGCTTTGCTGGATGCGGTCGTTGCCTATCTTCCTTCCCCTCTCGATATTCCTCCTCCCATCGGCATCAATCCCGATACTGGTGAACAGGTCGCGCTGACGGTTGCAGACGATGCCCCCTTCAGCGCCCTGGCTTTCAAGATCGTCTCCGATCCCTTCGTGGGCCGCCTGGCCTATCTGCGCGTCTATTCCGGTACGCTGACGAAAGGCTCTTCGGTCGAAAATACGACCAAAGGCAAGACAGAGCGCATCGGTCGCTTGCTGCGCATGCACGCCAACCATCGCGAGGATATCGACGAGATCCGCGCCGGCGATATTTGTGCCGCCGTCGGGCTGCGCAATACCTTCACCGGCGACACCCTCTGCGATCCGCAGCACCCGGTGATCCTGGAGTCGATCTCTTTCCCCGAGCCGGTGATCGAGATCGCCATCGAGCCGAAGACGCGCGGGGATCAGGATAAGATGACGATCGCCCTCAGCAAGCTCGCTGAAGAAGATCCCACCTTCCAGGTGCGCACCGACCCCGAAAGCGGTCAGACGATTATCCGCGGCATGGGCGAGCTGCACCTGGAGGTGATCGTCGACCGCCTCTTCCGCGAGTTTAAGGTCGAGGCCAATATCGGACGCCCCCAGGTGGCCTATCGCGAAACCATTACGCGCGAGGCAACTGCCCAGGGCCGCTATGTCCGCCAGACCGGTGGACGCGGCCAGTACGGCGATGTCTGGATTCGCGTCGAACCCAACCCCGGCAAGGGCTTCGAGTTCGTCAACGCCATTGTCGGTGGCGTCATCCCCAAGGAGTATATCAAGCCGGTCGAGGTCGGTATCCGGGAGACGCTGGAGAATGGCATTATCGCCGGCTATCCAATGATCGATGTCAAGGTCACGCTCTTCGACGGCTCCTATCACGAGGTCGATTCGAGTGAGATGGCCTTTAAGACCGCCGGCTCGCTGGCCATTAAAGAGGCGGCGCGCAAGGCCGGCCCCATCTTGCTGGAGCCGGTGATGCTGGTCGAGGTGACCACCTCCGAGGAGTTCTACGGCGATATCATCGGTGATCTCAACCGTCGCCGTGGGGTGATCCTCGGCATGGAGAGCCGTGGCTCCGTCTATGTGGTGCGCGCTCATGTCCCGCTGGCCGAGATGTTCGGCTACGTCAATGATCTGCGTTCCTTGACCAGTGGACGCGCCAGCTATTCGATGCAGTTTGACCACTACGAGCCAGTGCCGCGCAACATCGCGGACGACATTATCGCTAAGGCGGCTGCCAGCTAGCTAGGAAGATAGCTGCTGACTTGCTACTGGCAGCGCCTCCCTTCCCGCTGTGGGATGGGCGTGCCTGAAGGTCCGGCGCCCTCTGCTGGCAGCTCTGCCAATGCCGGAGAGGAGCAAGAAGCCTGTCCGCGCCGTGCCTCTCACGTCACGCCGCTGGTTGGGCGGGTCCATCCCGCCCCTCACGAAGAGCGGGTCGCTGGCAGACCCAGCTCTCACTCACTCACCAGCCCTGGAGCCGATACCAGGGGACGGCCTCCCAGGGCGCTGTTCTGAGCGAGCGCTGTGTCCAGGCTGCAGGTGGAGCCTGTCGAGCGAACCAGGCCCCGCTGCCGGGCCGGCCCAGCTCTCGCCCGGTCCCTCCTCTGACGAGGAGCGACCACTGGCTAACTCTATCTCTAGTCGCGTCGTGCGGCGCTCGCTTCCCGAAAGCGCTCGCACCATACGCAGCCTGGCTCGCCCCGAGCGAGTGCGCGCTGCCCTATCTTGGCTGGTAATCGTGAGGCGATGCCGTTGCAAGGTGCACCCCCTGGGCACGTTACCGTATGTCTGTTGCACTGAGCATGTGAGCACTAAGAAGTGAGGATGAAC
>NZ_BDGT01000073.1 GCF_001748285.1 Thermogemmatispora onikobensis
GGTGGAAGGCGCAGGCCCCAGCGGTGGCGGCCTTCCCGGGCCCCGGGCCTTCTATGAAAAAAGGAGCACCTGCAACGTTCTTGTAAGGTACTCTGTGAGAGCAAAGGAGCGACAGCCAATTATGACCGAAGCCCGTCGATCCGATCCGCCGCCGGCTCTCTTTCTGGCCGCTGGCGCCGCCGCCGCTGGCGAGGTGCATCAGTTGGGGATCAGCACGCTGACCTTTAAGGTGACGACGCCCAACGCCTCCAATCTCTTCGTGCTGGAGAATCACTTTCGTACAGGCGGGGGACCGCCGCGCCATCTGCACTACGACCAGGAAGAGTGGTTTTATGTGCTGGCCGGAACCTTCCTCTTCGAGGTGGGCTTGCAGCGCTATTCGCTGGAGCCGGGGGCCTGCCTGCTGGCTCCGCGCGGCGTTCCCCATGTCTGGGCCTGCACCGGCGAGGGCCGTATTCTGATTGCCTTCCTGCCAGCGGGCAAGATGGAAGCCTTCTTTCGGGCGGTGACTGCCCGTGGCGAGGCGCCGGCCATGCCGCCCCAGGAGGCGGCTCTCTGGCGCGCTCACGGTATGGAGCTGCTTGGGCCACCACTGCCGCTGGCTTGATTGGACTGGGTGAGGTCTCTCTGGACGTGCGAACCGCTGGAGGAAGAGGGAAGAGCCACGGCCTTATCGTCTGGGGCCTGTTGCTGCTATAATGAGGCCAATCAGGAGGCGCTGGCCCGTGGCGCTGGGCTGGCGACCGATAAGGTAAGGGCGGGAGGCTTGCAATGATCGATGCAGCAGGCAGGGAGCGGCGAAGGCTGCCGGCGGCTCTGCAGTTGGCGCTGCCTCTGGTTGCGCGGGCACCGCAGGAGGGGGTAGGCCGGTCGGAGCCGGGGCCGGTGACGACGACAGGCGCGGTGGCGACACGTGCGGCGGTGGTAGAGCTGATGTTAGATTTGGCTGGCTATCGCGAGGCTGAGACGCTGACTGATCGGCTGGCACTTGAGCCGGCGGCGGGTGAAGGGGCTTTTCTGTTGGCTCTGGCGCGCCGTCTGCTCGCAAGCTGGCAGCGCCAGGGGCGGCCCGCATGCGATCTGGTGCCGGCCCTGCTGGCTTACGAGCTGGATGAGGGACGGGCCAGCCAGGCCCGCCAGGCGCTCTGCCAGCTCTTAGCTGATTATGGCTTCGGCGCTCAGGAGGCGCAGCGTCTGGCTGCTTCCTGGCTGCGCACGGGTGATTTCCTGGTCGAGGCTCCGAGTCTGCCGGCTGCCGATCTGGTGGTGGGCAATCCGCCCTACGTGCGCCCCGAAGCGCTGCCCCGTGAGCGCCTCAGCCTCTATCGCTCGCTCTATCGGACGATGCGCGGGCGGGCTGATCTCTATGTGGCCTTTCTGGAGGCAGCTCTCTGGCGCCTGAAGCCGGGGGCGCTCTGTGCCTTCATCTGCCCCGATCGCTGGCTCTTTAACCAGTATGGGGCCGGGCTGCGCCGCCTGGTGGCCGAGGCTTTCAGCCTGGAGCTGGTGCTTGAGATGCACCGTGCCGCTCCTTTCGCTCAGGCCGTGACGGCCTATCCGGCCATTACCTTGATCCGGCGCGCCCGTCAGGGCCATCTTGTCCTGGCGCAGTTCTCAGAGGAGGAGCCGGCAGCTTCGGAGGAGGAGGCTGCCAGCCGGCTACGCGGACTGGCCGGCGCGCTGGAGGCTGTGCGTCAGGGTCAGGGGGTGGCGAGCGCTCTCCCGGCGGGCCTGCGGGCGACACGGGTGGAGATGGCAGGCCCGCTATCGGCTGAGCTTGGGGTCGACTGGTCTGGGCCGGTCCTGGCGCCCGAGCGGCTGGCCCTCTTGCGTCGGCTGGAGGAGCGCTTTCCGACGCTAGAGTCGGAGGAGACGGGGACCACGGTCGGCATCGGCCTGGCGACGGGCCTGGACGAGGTCTTTATTACGAGCGATTCAAGGCTGGTAGAGCCGTCGCGCCTCTTGCCGCTGGCGCTCCGCGGCGATACGGCGGGCGGCGTGCTGCGCTGGTCCGGCCATTATCTGGTCAATCCCTGGCTGCCGGAGGGCCTGGTCCCTCTGGAGGACTTCCCACGCTTGCGGGCCTATTTCTCGCGCCATGCGGAGGCGCTCAGGCGCCGCTATGTGGCTCGCCGCTCTCCTCAACAGTGGTACCGCACGATTGACCGCGTGCAGTTTGGGCTGATTGGGCGCCACAAGCTCTATGTGCCGGATATCGCGCGCCGTTTGGAGCCTGTGCTTGATGAAGGTCAGACCTATCCTCATCATAATTTGTATGTGATTTGTTCTGGGTCGTGGGACCTGGAAGCTCTGGGTGGGCTGCTGCTCTCGGATGTGGCGCTCTTCTTTGTGGCCTGCTATGGGGTGCGCATGCGCGGCGGCTACTACCGCTTTCAGGCCCAGTATCTGCGGCGGATTCGCCTGCCGCGTCCGGGCGAGGTGACGCCGCGGCAGCGCCAGGGACTGGTGACGGCCTTCCGCCAGCGCGATCGGCGCCTGGCGACGCGCATCGCGCTGGAGCTGTATGGGATCGGGATAGGGAGCCTTCTGACCAGCTGCTAACCAGCTCACAAGGTTCAGGACCCGGCGCCGCTCAGAAAGCGCTCTACCTGAACAAAAGCCTCTCCCAAAGCCGACCCCAGCTCGGGGGAGCGTCCAATCAAATTGCCCACCAACGGAAAGAGCCGCAGGGCCTGCAGACGAGTTCCAACACGCGACCACTCCTGCTGTACCAGCCGCAGCAGCTCCTCATGCTCGCCCGCCTCGGCCAGAGCCTGCCCCAGGGCCAGCAGGGCCTGGGCCTGCCCCTCCTCCGTGACGATGCCCTCGATGAGGCGCTGGACCTCGGCCCAGGTCAGACGCGCCTCCTCACGCTGGCGGGCCTGGGCTAAAGCCCGTCCCAAAGCTGCTAAGGCCCGCGCTCGCTCCTGATCGGAGCTGATACTGTTGCTGATGCGCCGCGCGGCCTCCCAGCGTCCAGCCTCAGCCAGCGAGGCGGCCAGGCTAGCCGCCAGCTCGCTGGCCCGCCAGCCATGCGGCAAGCGCTGCAGCAGGCGCTCCGCCTCTTCCCATTCCTGAGCGGCCATGAGCGTCTCAACCAGAACGGCCAGAGCCTCAGCCTGTCCCCACTCGCCGGCCAGCGCCGTGATCAGCTGCTCACTCTGGCGCCAATACTGGTGGGCCCGCTCGCGCTGACCGGCGGCGGCGACCGCTGCCCCCAGAGCGGCCAGCAGCTCGGCCTGCTGCGGCGCCTCCATTGTGCCGATGAGCTGTTCGCTCTCGCGCCAGCACGCCTCAGCCTGCGCCCGCCGCTCCGGCTCCGCCGTCCGCGCGTAGCCCTGTCCCAGGATCAGCAGAGCCTCGACCCGCTGGTGAGCCAGCTCAATGGCCTGGCAGCGTTGCCCGGCCTCGTCCAGGCGCCCGGCCTTGACAAGCTCGTCGACCAGCAGAACCTGGGCGTCGGCCCGCTCCCAGCCCTCGGGGACACGCCCGACAATGCGGGCCGCCTCTTCCCATTCGCCGGCCTGGGCCAGCTCGCGTGCCAGGGCCTGATAGCCGTCGGACTGCTCCCAACTGCTATCTTCGCCGGCAATCAGCGCCTCGGCTTCCTGCCAGAGCTGCCGGGCCCGCTCTCTGGCCCCCGCCTGGGCCTGCAGTCGTCCCAGATAGGCCAGAGCCTCGCCCCGCTCCTGGCCTTCCACCAGACTGCGCACGCAGCGCTCAGCTTCGTCCCAGGCCGTGGGCGAGTCACAGGCTCTGGCGAGCGTGAGGGCGGCCTGCAACTGCTCGCGAGTGGTCGCCTGTTTGCGCAGCAGAGCGACGAGCTTCCACCAGAGCTGCTCGGCTTCGGAACGCCGTCCAGTCTGGCTCAGCTCCCGGCCCAGGGTGATCAGCACCTCGGCCTGTTGTTGCCGGTCACCGATCGTGCTGGCGATGCGCATGGCCTCCTGCCAGCGCTCAAGCTGAGCCAGGCTGCGCGTCAGGAGCGTCAGAGCGTCGCGCCGCTCCTCCCCTTCAGGGAGGGCGCGGATGATGGCCTCAGCCTGCTGCCAGGAGCGCCAGGCTTCTTCTTGCAGGCCGGCCCGGGCCTGGCTTTGCCCCAGCTCTGCATAGGCTGCCTGTTGTTCGTCGGCCCGCTCTAGCCGCGCCAGCTCGGTCTCGGCCTGCTGCCAGAGCCGCTGCGCCTCGCTGAGCTGGCCGTGGGCGGCCCTGGCCTGCCCGAGCGCCGTCAGTGCCTGGAGGCGTTCGCGTGGGCGCGCGATGCACTGGCTGAGCGCCTCGGCCTCCTGCCAGCGTTCGCGGGCGGCCAGGGCCTGGACCAGGCTCAGCCGGGCCTCAGCCTGTTGCCTCTCGTCTCGCAGATGCTCGCAGAGGGCTGCAGCCTCCGGCAGGCGTCCGGCGGCAGCGAGTGCGTGTATCAGCTCTAGCCGGGCCTCGCCCTGCTGCCAGTGGTCGGGGATGCGCTCGCAGAGGCGCGCCGCTTCGCTCCACTGCTGCGCGCCGGCCAGGGCCCGCACCAGGGCGACCAGGGCAGTGGCTTGCTCCCAGGTGAAGGAGATGGTCGGGATGAGGTGCTCCGCCTGCTGCCAGAGCCGCTGAGCTTGCTCCAGCTCGCCGGCCTGGGCCAGCTCGCTCCCAAGGACGGCCAGAGCGGCCACGCGCTGATCGACGGCGCGCTCGGAGATGGCAGCCAGCGCCTCCCCGGCTTCATTCCAGCGCCGGAGATGGGCCAGGGCGGCGACCAGCTCCTGCCGCGCCTGGTCCTGCAGGGTGTCGGCGGGCATGGCCTCGATAATCTCCTCGATCTCGGCGCTCTGCCCGGCCTGGGCCAGCCCCTGGGCGATCTGCAGCAGAGCCTCGGCGCAGGGATCAGCCAGGGCGATGCGCCGCGCCACGCCGATGGCCGCCCGCCAGAGCTGCAGAGCCGGCTCGCGCCAGCCTGCCCGGTTGAGGTCCGCCGCCAGCTCGCTCAGCAGCGGAGCCAGACGATCCGGCTCGCTGCTCTGCCGTGCCACGTCGCAGGCCCGCCAGTAGAGCGGCCCGTACTCCTTCTCGGGCGCCCCTTGCTCCTGAAGCTGGCGCGCGATGGCTACCAGCGCCTCTAGCTGGCGCCCGGGATCGCTGATGAGATCGGCCAGGCCGAGGGCCTCTTGCTGCCGCCCCAGTTGAACAAGCAGGGCGAAGGCTTGCGGCGGGTAGCGCTCAGCCTGACTGCTCAGGCTGCAACGCAGCAGGGTGTAGCTCCACAGCCGCGGCAGTTGCGCCAGCCCCTCGCTGAAGCTCCAGCCCTTCCAGGCGGCAGCCTGACGCCCAAAGTCGAGATCGCCGGCATAGGCGCGGGTACTGGGATCAAGCTGGTGGATCTTGCGCTGCCCGTAGTGACCAGCATCGAGCAGGGCAAAGAGGCGCTCCCAGGCCCGCCCGTAGAAGAGGTGGGCCGCCAGATGCTGGCGGGCGTAGCGCCGGCGCGCGGCCTCGTCGGGATCATGGCGCTCCTCCTGCCAGATCAGCTCACTGCCGCCGCGCTCGCACCAGTCGGCCAGCACCCGATGCCAGCGGGCCTCTTCGGCGGCGCTGAAGAGATAGGGCCTGGCCGGCTGCTCCGCGTCCTGGCGCAGGTAATCGCGGAGCTTGAGATGGAAGAGGCTGTAGCGCCCACTGCTGTCGGCGACAAGCAGCCCACCAAGCTGTTGCAGGGCGTCGCGGACCTGGTAGGTGGGCAGCGGCGCCAGTATATGGCTGAGCTGGGCCTGCCCCAGCGGTTCGCGCGCGACCAGCAGCAGGCCCAGCAGGGGATATAGCGCACGCTCCCAGAGAGGATGCTGCTTGAGACGCTCGATGGCCAGGGTGAAGAGATTGACAGGATCGCTGGAGAGGCGGGCACTGAGGGCCTCGGCGGTGAGCGTCGGATCACGGGCCAGCTCGCGGGCGGCCAGGTCAAGATAGAGGGTATTCTCCTCCATGAGGGCATAGAGGCGGTCGCCTTCGGCCCGCGTGAGCTGGAGACCGCGCTGGCGCAGGAGCTGGTCGAAGTCGGCACGGCTCAGCGGCGGCAGGCTGTACTCGTACTCCGGCCCGCGCTGGTGGAGGGCCTGCAGGATATCATCGGGCCGGCTGCCCAGGACCAGGACACAGCCCGCCGGCGGTCGCAGCGGGAGAAAGCTCAGGTCGCGTCTGCCGTTGGCATCGCGCGGAAGCTGATCGAGGCCGTCGATGCAGATCAGGAGGCGCTCGCCGCGTTCACCCAGCTCGTGGAGCAGCTTCCAGAAGGCCGCCGTCAGGGCGGCGCGACTGGTGCCGGCCAGCAACAGGGGCGTCGGATCAAGGGCATGGGCGAGGATCAGACGCGCCAGCAGGTCGCGCAACAGGGCCACGACGTGGTCAGCAGGGGGATCAAGCGGCAGGAAGTGATGCGGGACGCGCTCCAGCCCTTCTTCCTGGACGAGACGGGCGATGAGGCTGCTCTTGCCCTGACCGGCCTGGCCGCTGATGACCAGGTAGCCACCATAGGGCTGCAGCCCGGCAATCTGCTGGCGGATGGCAGCCAGCTCGGCGCTGCGCCCGACAAACCCCTCCAGGCGGCTATTGATAAAAGGCCGATGATCGATGAGCATAGCCCGCAGGGCCTGCTCTTGCTCGGGCAACAACCGGCCCGCGCCGCTCGCCGGCCCCCCGAACCGCAGACGCTCGCTGAAGAGCCGGCGCAGACCTTCCTCGACACGGTGCAGACCCTCGTCGCGCGCTCGCCAGAGGCTGAGGGCCTTGGGCGGCTGGCCCGGCGGCAGAGCCTCTAGCTCGCCAAGCGCGGTATGTTCCCAGGCCACTGGACGCACGATGATGGGGACGACCATGACCCCCTCCGCACGCCGCCTCCTCAGTGCAGCCTCCATCTCGGCAAGGCAGTCGGGACTGTCGAGAAAGTCAGGACTGATGAGGAGCAGGATGAGGTCGGCGCTCTTGAGGGCGGCTTGCCTGGCCTGCTGATAGTCGCTGCCGGCCAGAATCTGCCCCGGCCCACTGAGGCGCGGCGCCTCCAGACCAGCTTCCCGCGCCGCCAGCCGCACCCGCCGCGCGAGACGCTCGCCCCAGCTCTGATCTGCCCCGGCATAGCTGAGGTAGACGTGCAGGCTGCGACTGGCCCCCGCCCCCGACTGCATGCTGCACCTCCTCTGGCCAGCTCCGAATCACTCCGCGTCGCTGGCAGGCACCGGCAGCCCGTGGCTGATCAGCCAGTCGCGTAACCACGGGATCGTAGAGACGTTCCAACGACAAACCGGCAGGCGGGCAAATTCCTGGGCCGATATCTGTAGACCCCGCAACTGAGCGTCTAGCTCCTCGGGGCTGTTGACCCCCAGGTCCCAGGTGCGCTTGGCCCAATCAGCGTTATCCAGGTCGGCATCAGGAAAGAAAACCTGACCTTCCTCCTCTGGCATGGTGCGCTCCCTCTTTCGTTGAGCGGCTGGCTGGCTGGCTGGCTGGAAGAGCAACACACCTGGACCCGGCTCCGCCCGGCGGTGCGCCTCTTCCCAGCTCCGCCCGGAAAAGCTTCTTTCTTTACAAAACTGCCTGCTTCTTCTGCAAGTATACCATACGATGCGGCCCGGCGTCATCCAGAAGCGTGACCGCTTCCAGGCGATGGAGAGCGTTGGAGCATCAGAGAGAACTTTTCGTAGGAGAATACTCTTTTATTCCAAAAAGCTTCCCTAAATGACGCACTTGCGCTATACTGACCAAAATATCTTTGTTGTAGAGGGGAGAATCGTGCTTCGGCTGCGCGTCAAAGAGGTTGCACGTGAGCAGGGAGTATCTATGAATCAGCTATCCCAGCGAGCGGAAGTTAGCTATAACATCATTAAGGCCATCTATCGCAATCCCTACCGGCCCACCAATACGGCCACGATCAGCCGCATTGCGCAGGCCCTGGGGGTGCCGACTATCGTTCTGCTGGAAGAGGTGTCAGAGGAGGAGATGGCCCGTGAACAGCGGGCCCTGGCGGCGGAGCTGGCACTGCCCCGCCGACCAGGACGCCAGCCTCGTGACCAGCGACCCTGGTCGCCGTCAACGAGGCCAGCTCGACCAATGCCACAGAGAGAAGAGAGAAGAGAAGATGGCGCGCGCGCCGCTCGCAACGCCATCGCGCGCCATCTCGCGGAATCTTAGCCGTCGCTGCGTTCGGTCGAGACAGCGATCACGAGAAGGGGGACCTTCGCGCTCTCGAGTGGGGGTGACAGCAGACGAGGAGGTGTGTTGAGAGCGGAGGAAAAACGAAGGCCCCTCTTCAGCATCGCCAGGCTTCAGGAACGGCTCCCACCTCCTTTCAGGTTCGGGTGGAAGGACGGCAGGACCAGGCTCAGGTACTGGTGGAGCTGCTCACAGTTGGCCAGGACCTGATCGCGCTCCCTGGAGGCCGCGATCTTCTGGCGCACCAGCCCGGCGAAGGTGGCGATCGCTTCGGTGATCAGCTCCAGCTCGTCCCACCTGAGAAGGATCACCTGCCCGCTGAGAATCTGCTCAACCTTGAGCAGGACGAGCTGAATCCGGTTGATGCTGCGATGACTCACCGGCTGGCCGGCCAGGCCCGACTGCAAGTAGCGCCCATAAAACAGGAGAATGTACTTGATGGCCTTCAGGTCGTCGGTACCGACCCCCATCATCACCTGCTTCCCCTCCCGTTGCCCCTCCTTCATCTGTCACTTCCTTTCTGTACTGGCAACACGACACTTCCGACCAGTCCCTTGCTTGTTCCAAACGGGTCAGCCCTAACCCACCCAAATTATATCTTGCAAGTATCAATTTGTAAATATCTCTTCGAAGGATAACACCAAGGAATGGAATTCATTATATAGGAACTGGCTGGTATGCTTAGAAAAAACATATTGAGGAACCAGCTTGCTACGCCTGCGCGTCAAAGAGGTTGCCCGCGAGAAGGGCATGTCGATGCACCGGCTTTCGCTACAAGCACAGCTCAGCTATCACGTCATTCGTGAGATTTTTATTGATCCCTACAAGCCGGTCTCCTCCGATACTATCAATCGTGTTGCTGAGGCCCTGGGGGTGCCGGTCACAGCGATCATCGAGGATGTGCCGAGGGAGCAGGCTGAAGAGGAGCGGAGGCGGCTCAGGAGCAGAACCAGCGGCGGCGAATCGTCGTCTGGTTGAGTGTTTGACTGCACGGTTGCAGTGTCGGACATCCGCTCAACCTATTTTTGGAGAGCTGCCACTCAACAGAGTTGGGAACTGCCAGCGTAGTAGAAGAGAGCCAGCGAAGAGAAGAGAAAGGGGATGCAAACGCCCTATGAATGGTGTATACTCTTCAAGACGGTAGAAAAGAAGCGCTTGCTTGCTGGATTATGCCGGGCAGCGGCTGCAGTGCGGCTGGCGTCCTGCTGAGCGAGTGAGCGAGCGCTGAAGGTTGGGAGTGAGGAAGCCCCTGGGGTGGAGCGCCTCATTCATCGCTTGCTGTGCTCTCTATTGCTGGAAAGTTGAGGGGAATGCATGCTACGCCTCCGCGTCAAAGAGGTTGCTCAAGAGAAAAAGATATCGAAGCATCGGCTTTCTCTGCTAGCAGAAATCAGCTATTACATCATTAGTGACATCTGTGCCAATCCTTACAAAACGATCTCCACCTACACGCTCAATCGGATTGCTGAGGCGCTGGAGGTGCCGGTCACGGCTCTCATCGAAGACGTCTCGCGGGAGCAGGCCGAAGCAGAGCAGCGGCAGCTCAAGCGCAAGGTTACCGGGGGCAAAGCGTCGTCCAGTTGAGCGCTCCACGGCAGAGACAGGGGGTGAGCCATCCGCTCACCTCGTGGTCGTTCCGTGGGCGTCGAGTAGCAAGGGAAGGCTGGACGGGAGCGAAGGGCATCGTATGTACACGGCCTTACAGACAGTCTATACTCTCTCAAGACAGCGGGAAAGAAGCGTCTGCTTGCCGGGTAGTGGTCACGGTAGTCCTAGGGCGATTGCCTGGTCGAAGAGCGGCCTGGGCAGGCTTTTATCCTCCCCAATCCTGGCCATCCCCGTCCAGGAAGCTGTCGGCGTCGCCTCTCTCCTGATCTTGAAGCAAGCGGCAGGCGTAAATAGCCATTTTGGGCTAATTTTCTATTCCTTCCCATCTCGTTGGCGAAATTGCTTTTGAATGGATATATTCATCCACAGCAAATTGGTATATACTAAGAAAGAAATAGCCCTCAAGCGAGCGGCTATGCATTAGTTGTCTCTCTAGCGACCAACCGCCCACATTGCAGCGGCAGCTTGCTGGAGCCTCGCCTGGAGGGGCAGAGAGAAAAGTGAGAAGGGTTGCGGCATCTTCGCTGGTACGAAGCGCCCCTTGGGGAAAGA
Source organism: Thermogemmatispora onikobensis (assembly GCF_001748285.1). NCBI lineage: Bacteria > Bacillati > Chloroflexota > Ktedonobacteria > Thermogemmatisporales > Thermogemmatisporaceae > Thermogemmatispora > Thermogemmatispora onikobensis. The sequence continues at coordinate 10,342 of NZ_BDGT01000073.1, forward strand.
CGCCTCGATCGTCATCCTGCCCTGTTGTGCGGAGGAAACAATCGTGGAGTGGTCTGGCCTGGAAGAAAGAGGAAAACGTCGGGTTAGATAGAAGACCCTAGTTCCTGATCAAAAAAGGGGCTGAAGGCATGGAGAATGAGTATCAAGAGCAGGGGCATCAGACTCCTGATGAAGAAATTGCCTATTATCAGAAGCAACTAGAGATGCAGCGCGTAGCAGGGGATCGGGATGGTGAGATGGTTAGCCTCTTCCGACTCGGTCTCCTCTTTCAACGTCAGGATCAGCTAGACCAGGCCCACGACTACTACCAGCAAGCGCTTGTCCGTAGCCGCGAGTATGGTCTGCCTCTCAAGGAGGCCAGCGCGCTCTCCAGTCTGGGCACCATCTATCAGCAACAGGGTCAGCTTGAGCAGGCGCTGGAGGTTTATCGTCAGGCGCTGAACATTGAGCGCGAAATGGGGTTCCTGGAGGGGGAGGGCACGACGCTGGCGCGCCTCGCCACTCTCTATCAAGAGATGCATCGCGATCGGGAGGCTCTCATCTGCTATCGAGAGGCCCTGTCCATTCATCGTGAAGTCTACAACCAGGCTGGCCTGGGCACCGCCCTCAACAATCTGGGCTCCTTCTATCAAGAGCACGGCCAGGTTCAGCGTGCCCTGGACTGTTTTCAAGAGGCCCTGCGCATTCAGGACCAGATCGGTGATCGGCGTGGCAAAGGGGCCACGCTCAGCAAATTGGCCTCGCTCTGTTTCGATCTTGGCCAGATCCAGCGTGCCCATACTCTGTACCAGGAAGCGCTCTACATCCTGCGCCGTGAAGGAGACCGCTCTCTCCTGGCCCTCACCCTGGGCGGCCTGGGCCAGGTGTATCACATCTGTCTGCAGGCAAAAGAGGCCCTGTACTGCTATCGCCAGGCCCTGGAGCTGGCGCGTCTCAGCCATGACCACGAGCGTGAGGTCATGGTACTGAGCAACCTGGGCATTTTCTTCGCCTTCTTCCATCAGACGCGCGTGGCCCTGGCCTGTTTCCTGCGCATGCTCGATCTCCTGCGCTCCTGCCAGGTCTCCGCCGACCAGTATCAGGAGGTCGAGGCTGCGGTTAGCCTGCTCTGCCTGCATCTGGCCGAAGAAGGCATTGTCATTGAGCTAACGGAGCTGGCTGCACGTGCCGCTGACATCATCGCCCAGGCCCTGGATAGACCGCCGACGCAAGCCATGCGGGCGATGAGCCGGGGCGCCCTGACCCTGGACACGCTGACCTTTCTCAGCGACGCCGTAGTCGACGTCTGCACCGTCAACCCCGGTGCCAGCCAGGTAGTCCAGGCCATCCTCCTGAAGGCGCACAACCTCCTGTCTGCCCAACTCGCCAATGGTCTGGCCAGCGCCGGCGCGGGTCGTCAAGAGCTAGAGTTTTTCGCGACGCTGCAGAACCTGCTCAACGGCCAGGCCGTCTCGCTGCCGCCGCGGCACCGCTATCAGCCGCTGCTAGAAGTCATCAAGCACGGAATCAGCCTCTACTTTAGCGATCCCGATCATCATGGGCATCGTCAGCAGCGGGCCTCGGACAGAGGCTAGTCCCAGCCGTCCCATCATACGCTTGCAGCTTGCTCTGGCGAGAGAAACAACCCAGCAAGCAAAGAAAGATGCGCTGTCTCGCTGAGCTGGTCGTACGCCTGGTCATCGTGGAGGGGTCTACAGAATGTCAGAATAGAAGAGGAGAAGAGCCAAAAAGCTGGTATATCGGCAGTAGAAATACTGATAGTAGGGTGAAACTAAACATTGTATCGTAGTAAGAAATACTGATTCAGATTGACCGGCTGGGACTGCGCGCCTTATGAAGCAAGGCATGAAGCGCACGATTCCCAGCCTGGTCAATCTTCTCAAGAAGAAAGGGGAATCCATGCAAGAGCCACAGCGAGAGCAAGGGCCGGGACAGGCGCCGCCAGTCCAGCCAGCCATGCTTATAGGAGGGTCCATGCAGGCTGGAAGCAGGAGGCAAAGTGGCACTATTCTGCGTGCCAGCCTGCTTATGGCGATCGCCTTCTTCTGCATCCTGCTCATCTTTAATGCCTGTGCAATCTCCCCTGTCGCGGTGCCACTCAGTCAAGCCACCAGGTTCATTGCCGGGAATCTGAGCCAGTCCACCCAGGCAGCTATCACGCTGGAAGGCATCCTCTATAGTCTGATCTTCAACGTGCCGACAGACCTGCTGGCCGCCGGTGTCTATCTCGGAGCGGGGATCGTCATGGGGCGTCGCGGCAACACCATGGGCACGATCATGCTCACAGCCGGCCTGGCGACACTCTGGTTTATCCTGCTTGATGCGCTGGTCTCGCTCATCTTCGTTATCATCAGCTTCATGATGGAATCGATCTCGCTCGCTATGATAGGGAATCTCCTGGGCAGCTTCGACTTTCTCGCTTCCTACTTTGGCTTCCTGGGGTTTAACCTCCTCATGGTCCTCGTCTTCGGTCTCAGTTTGGCGGCCTTTGGGGGCGTGCTTGGGAGACCAAGGAGGCCAGCGCCCTCGGCTCCCTATGGCTATGGGTGGCCGGGAGCCTATCCGAGGCAGATGCCTTACCCCGCGCCGCCGGGAGCTGTGCCGCCACCAGGCTGGAGACCCGGGGCAGTGTTTGGGCAGCCGGCTCAGCCGGCCCCGAGACAAGAGCCAGCTGCCGGGGCAGGACCAGAGTCGTCACCAGTGCAGGATCAGGAGCCGCCGGCCTCTCCATCTCCCAACTCATCCGAAGCGTAGCCCCCACTGGACAACACCAGACGATGCGCTTATACTTGCTTACAGAGTGATCATCAGCAATGAGACTACGTCAGTCGGCCAGAGCTCAGGCGTAGTCTCACATGCTGTCTTGTCGCCACCACCTGCCAAAGGAAGGCCGCCTCATGGACGCCGAGCGCGTGCCCCCATCGGAGCCAGAGCCTCCGATGCCAGAGGGCGAAGAGCCGGTCCCTGGCATGGGAACCCTGCCGGGGCGAGCGGCGCAGGCGTTAACGGCAGCCGGCTATGCTCCAGGGAAGAGTGGCCTCTGGTCGGGGGCTGATCCCGTCCTGCGCAACCTCCTCATCATCCTTATCGCCGCCTGGTATGTGGTCCTGCTGCTGCCCGTCAACCAGGTCCTGTTTGTCCTCGGCACTCCGCTGGCCGACTTCCTCATGGAGCGCTTTGATGCTGGTGATGTAGGCGCTTTCATCACTGCCTACACCTTCTGGGCCTGCCTCTGGCAAAGCATGTTTGCCATCATGTGCTACTTCGCCTGCGGCTGGCCTCCGATCGCCCGAGAGGGGCAGCCGTCGCATCCCCACGGCCCTGGCCCGGCCCTGCGCGCCACCTACTGGTACCTGCTGGCCGATGCCATCCTCTTCTTCCCCTTCTTGATCCTCTACCTCTTCATCTACAGCGGCTTTCAGATCGGGCCAGTCCTCTACTTTCTCTTCTTCCCAGGTGTCCTGCTGTCTGCGATCCTCTTCCTGCTCCTGGGCGGCCTCTTCCTCAACGCCCTGCTCGCCCTCACCCTGGGCCTGGGGGCCTACTGGCTGGCGGCGAGACTGGGAGGCCAGACCAGCAGCAAGCGAAGGCGTGAGCGAGGAAAGGAAGCCGGGGGGCCGGCGCTCACCAGCCCTGCTCGCGATAAATCTTCAGGGTCTGCTGATCGCCCGGCACATAGCTCACCATAGAGTAGCTGCTCATCCCCGTAAAGACCGTCGTAGCCGTGCGCAACGTCAGGCGGCCCAGCTCGCTATGCTGCACCTGGAAGACGAAGGAGGGGGCAGGCTTCCCGGTGGGATAGGCAGCCGAAGCAATGCGCTTAAACTCCGGCAACTCCCGCAGGCGGCGCCACAGCTCCTTATACTCAGGCAAATGGGTCATCGTATGCGTATTGTACAGAAAGTCGCTCACCAGGCGGCGGGCCAGATCCTCCCAGCCGTGGAAGCGGCGGCGCATCTGAGGATCGAAGACGAACTCCAGCAGATGCAATTTAGGATGCTGCTCAGCCAGATGGGGATCGATCTCAAAGAGGCGAAGAGAAGCAACATTCCACGAATGGAGGAACCAGAGGCGATCGAGCGAATGCGCCGGGTACGAGGTACTCTGAACCAACAAGCTTGCCAGCTCGCCCAACTCGAGCAGAGCGCTGGTCAGGCGGTCCAGCTCCACATGCTGGCCGGTCAGGCGAGTATAGGCGTCATAGAAGCGCTGGCACTCCTCGCCCTGCAGCTCCAGCGCGCGGGCAATATTGCGCACCACATGCGGGGAGGGATTGGTGCGCATACCCACCTCCAGGTGATAGATATACGTACGTGAAAGGCGGCTGGCCTGAGCGAGCTGGCCCTGAGAGAGGCCATGCTGCTGGCGCAGCTCGGTCAAGAGGCGAGCGAACTCAGAGCGCTCAACGGCCTCAGTGCTCCGACTCATCGCTGAACCATCCTTGTGCGCTTTTATCTGTTAGCTACATCCACATTATGGCGCAAAATTTGTTAGCTGGCAACGTACCCATCATCGGAAGAGCAACATATAATACTAGTAACAAGTGGGGACTGTATGCTCGGAAGGGTGGCCATCGTGGGCTGCCCGGTTGGCGTATCCTGGTGGATACCAGACAATGAGGAGCGAGACCATGTCTGATTCTGCGGTCAGCAAGAATACACAGCCGAACGAACAACCCTCGATGAGCGCGACGGTGCAGGCCGAGGCGGAGCTGTTGGCGAAGCGGCCCTGGATCAAGCATTACGAAGAGGGCGTCCCCGTTCACCTGGAGATCCCCGACCAGCCCCTGACCTGGCTGCTCGACGAGACAGTCCGTCGTCATCCTGAAAAGACCGCCTTTATCTATTACGGAACGCGCATCTCCTACGCGCGTTTTGCCGCCCTGGCCAATCGCTTTGCCGCCGTCCTGCAGCGGCTGGGCATCAAGAAGGGCGACCGGGTAGCCATTGCCCTGCCCAACATCCCGCAATATCCGATCGCCTTCTACGGCACCCTGCGGCTTGGCGCCATAGCCGTTCCGACCAACCCGCTCTACACCGAGCGTGAGATGCAGCACCAGATGGCGGATTCTGGTGCGCGCATCCTCATCATGCTAGACATGTTCTATCCGGTCGTGCGAGCCATTCGAGACAAGACCGCGCTAGAGCACATCATCATCACCAGTCCCGCTGACTTCCTGCCGCCGCTCTTGCGCACGCTCTACCCCTTGAGCCAGCGTCGCGAGCGGCACAAGCAGCCGCAGCCCCCCTTGACCAAAGACGAGCTGCGTTCTGACCCCAAGCTACTGCTCATGAGCGACCTGCTCAAGCCCGGCGGTGCCGACGGAGTAGAAGTATTCACCGTGCCCGACCCGCCGCGCAGCTCGGATCTGGCCGTGCTGCAATACACGGGAGGCACGACCGGTCTCTCCAAGGGGGCGATGCTCACCCATCGCAACCTGCTGGCCAACGCCTATCAGACGCGCTACTGGACGCCGCGGGCCCATGATGCCAGCGAGACTGGTCTCTGTGTCGCTCCCTTCTTCCACTCCTACGGGCTGACCGTAGGTCTCAACCTGGGCATCCTGGCGGCGGCCAGCATGGTACTGCTCCCGCAATTCAGGCCCAAAGAAGTCGTGCGGGCCATCAAGCGCTATCGCCCGACCATGTTCCCGGGCATTCCGACCATGTACATTGCCATCATGCGCGAAGCTGGCAAAGACAGCAGCGCCTTCCAATCGATCCGCTACTGCATCAGTGGAGCGGCGCCGCTGCCGGCCAAAGTGCGCCACGACTTCGAGGGCCTCTCGGGCGGGCACCTGGTAGAGGGCTATGGTCTGAGCGAAGCCTCACCTGTCACCCACTGCAACCCGCTCAACGGAGACGTTCGCGAAGGCAGCATTGGCCTCCCCCTGCCCGAAGTCGAGGCGGCCATCATGGACCCCGAGACTGGCAAGCTGCTGCCGCCGGGCGAGATCGGCGAGCTTGTCGTACGCGGGCCGAACATCATGCGGGGCTACTGGAACCGCAAGGAAGAGACCGAGGCCATCTTCCGCGACGGTTGGATGCGCACCGGCGACCTTGGCAAGATGGACGAAGAAGGCTATTTTTACCTGGTCGAGCGCGCCAAAGACATGATCCTCGCCAGCGGCTTCAACGTCTACCCGCGCGAGATCGAAGAAGTACTTTTCCGTCATGCCGCCGTACAAGAGGCGGCGGTAGTTGGTGTGCCCGACGAATACCGCGGTGAGACCGTCGCCGCCTTCATTGTCCTCAAACCGGGTGTCGCCGCCAATGACGCCACCCGGCAAGAGATCGTAGCGTTCTGTCGCAAAGAGCTGACAGCATACAAGGTCCCCAAGATCATCGAATTTCGCGAGAGCCTGCCCAAGTCTCTCATTGGCAAAGTTTTGCGCCGCGAGCTGCGCGAGCAATGGCTCAAGCAGCGGAGCGCTGGCCAGAAGAGCAGCTAGCCTGCCTGCTCTACTGCCGGACTGGGCGGAGCCGGGCTGGGCCGGGCTGGTGGGCAAAGCCCCTGGCCTGGTGGTGTGGTCCGTCTATCTATCAGCCCAGGCTGGTGTAGCGTCAGCGGCCAGCGACAACTGATCATGAAACCAATGCACAGCAACACGCAAACGGCTGGCATCCTCGCCTGACCTGGGCGACGCGGGAGGGAGCTGCGCCAGAGCGATGCCTGTCTGCCTGCCTGTCTACCTGCCTGCGAGGCCAGCGCCGGCCTGCTGCCAGCCACTGGAGGTACAACCGAGCATGTCTACGACGATGAAGCCCACAGAGAGCGGAACGGCCTTCCTGCTGACTCCGGTCAGCGAGAGCGCCGACAAAATATTCACCCTGGAGCAGATTGACGACGAGCAGCGCTGGATCGCCGAATCGGCGGCCACCTTTGTCATGCGCGAAGTCCTACCCAAGCTAGAGGCTGTTGAACACCAGGAGCCGGGCGTCATGCCCTCACTTGTCAAAAAGGCCGGCGAGCAGGGCCTGCTCATGATTGACATCCCGGAGCAATATGGTGGGGCCGAACTGGGTCTGCTCACCAGCGCCGTCGTCGCCTCCTCCATTCACGAAGCCTCGTTCAGCGT
>NZ_BDGT01000074.1 GCF_001748285.1 Thermogemmatispora onikobensis
GATCAAATCCAGATGAAAATAGATCGTAAACAGGGGCAGCAGCAGAATCTGCAGCGGCACCATAATGCCCGCCAGGAAGAGCAGCAGTACGAAATTGCGCCCACGCCAGCGCATGACTTCCAGAGCGAAGCCGGCGGGCACACTCAAGGCCAGAATCAGCGCCAGGGCTGGAAAGACGGTCAGGACACTGTTGAGAAAGTAGAGACCGATATTGCCCGTAGTCCAGGCTTCCACATAGTTCTGCCAGTGCAAGCCCGCGGGCAGGGCCCACAATGGTTTGAGCGAGAACTCCGCGTCCTCCTTCAATGAAGAGAGCAGCAGCCAGAGCAGCGGATACACCTCAATCACAAGCAAGAGCACCAGGAGAAGGCGCACAGGAAGGCGCCGGAGCCAGGACAGGCGGCGCCTGCGCGACGGACGCGGAGAAGAAGGGTAGCCCTGCGGGGGCCGGCCAGGTGCTCGCCTGAAAAGCGGGGCCGGCGCGCGCCGGGACGACTGCGTGACCACATCAGAGTGCATCATAGGAAACGGTCCTCCCCCTCTTTGATCTGTCGATCTGCCTCTCTCTCTTCCTCCCCAAGGGATGGGCGACGCACCAATCCGGGCTGTCACCAGACCTGGGCCTGGATGCTTCGACTTGGCTCCGCCCAGGCTCAGGCCACATCGCGGCGCGCCGAGCCAAAGATCATGACAGTCACCAACAAGCTCAGCACGGCCAGGGCCATTGCCAGTGTACTGCCGTAGCCGTACTGGCCATAAGAAAAAGCAGTATTGAACATATAGAGAGTCAGAGGCGTAGTGGCCTGACCAGGGCCGCCCCCCGTCAGGGCCAGGACGCTGTCAAAGACCTTCAGGGTTCCATTGATACTGAAGATCAGAGCCGAGAGCAGGATCGGCAGCAACAGCGGCAGGACCACATGCCAGACGAGGCGCAGGCCGGAGGCGCCGTCGACCCGCGCGGCCTCGATCAGCTCGGCGGGAATCTCCACCAGACCCGCGTAGAGCAGCACCGCGTAGAAGCCCATCGCGCGCCAGATATCCATGAGAGCCAGCACCCAGAAGGCCGTTGATCCCTGGCCCAGCCAAGCTTGAATCCAGCCATCGAGATGCAGCAGCGCCAGCCCGGCATTCACCAGGCCATATTGCGGGGCAATGGCGAAGATCTTAGCGAAAAGCTGGGCCACGGCCACCGTCGGTAACACCACGGGAAAGAAGACCAGAGTACGCACCAGAGCCGAGGCCCGGCGCAGGTAGAACACATAGAGCAAAGCCAGCAGCAGGCCAAGCAGAATCTGGCCCGCGGTCACCGTCACCGCGTACTTCAGCGTAAAGACCAGGGCCTGCCAGAAGGCCGCATCACGCAGGAGCTGGCGGTAGTTCTGCAGCCCAACGAAATGGAAGCCACCGATAACATTGCCCTCGAAGAAGGTATAGACCAGCGACCAGACGACTGGCAGCAGCACCACGCCGCTATAGACCAGCAGAGCCGGCCCTACCAGGAGCAAGATCGCCCGCCGATCGCGCAAGATCTGTTCCATACAAAGAGCACTCCCTTCCTCTCTTGTCCTTTCCTTGCCTCTCCTTGTCAGCATAGCCCGCCCGGGACAGGAATCGCAGACGGCTATGTTTCCCCCAAGGCGGTGGTGCCGTAAGGAAGGCGCCGGAGCCGTGCCGCTGGCGGGCAAACAGCCAGGCAAGAGAAGGGGCATCCCCGGCCCGGCATGAACACGGCAAGGTCCGGCGCCTCACAACGCGGCGCTCACACCAGGATCGCGCGCCTGCCGTGTAGAGGAAGATTAGCCCTGGTCAAGCGCCTGCTGAATGGTAGCCATAAATGTCTGTGGCGACATGGCTCCAGTCACCAGGGGAGCCGCGTTCTGCTGCGACAGAGTCGTGGCCTTAGTCGAGAAGAGGGCCTCAAACCAGAGCACCGGCTGCTTCACCTGACTGATCAGCGTGAGCACCAGCCGCGTCAAGGCTGGCACAGAGGCCGGTTGCTGATGGACGACGAAGCCAGTGACGGCCCCTTCTTTCTGCAGGGCAACATCGCCGTAGTGCCGCGCCACGTAGGCCAGCCAGTCGCCGGCGGCGCTGGTATAGCGAGCCTGGTTGACCGAGGTAGTCTGGCCGGCATTCATCGGGGCCTGGTCGCTGGTCCCGCTGCCGCCGGCCACCGTTGGGAAAGGGAAATAGCCGATGGCCTCGGCCCCAATCTTGTTGCGTGCCGGATTATTGAAGTCGCGCAAGGCCCAGCTCCCCATGTAGAGGATAGCGGCCTTGCCCTGCAAAAAGAGATCTTCGGCTGGATCATAATCCAGCTCGGCGACGCCCTTTCCGAAATAGCCCTCTTTCCCCAGAGTAGCCACAGCCTGCGCGGCCTCAACGTAGCCAGGATCGGTGAGCTTCGCCTGCCCGTTTTTGACGCGCAGCAGGGCCTCGGGACCATACTTACGGAAGAGATAGTTGCCGAGCAGGCGCGTCAGGGGCCAGCCCTGGATGCCCGAGGCAGCGAAGGGCTGAACACCGTGCTGCTGCAACTGCGCGGCCAGGCGCACCAGCTCGTCCCAGGTCTGCGGCGGCTGTAGCCCGTAGCGCGCAAAGATAGTCTTGTTATACCAGAAGCCTTCAATGTTCAACTCGAAAGGGAGAGCCAGGAGCTGGTTATTGAAGAGCTGCTTGATGATGGTGATGGCGGCGGGCACGAGCTGGTCGAGCACCCCCAGTTGACGGAAAGCCGCTTCCAGATCGAGCACCTGACCGCTCTTCTGCAGTTGGAGCAGCGTATCAACAGGCGGACTGTTGTAGAGCAGCGGCAGGGCGCCCTGGCCGGCCAGGAGCTGTACTTTCTGGTAGAGGTTGGTCTGGGCGATGTAGTCGACGGTGAAGCTCACGCCGGGGTGGCTCCTGGCGTAGTCGGCGGTGATGGTCTGGAGCACCAGAGGCCAGCCAGTGTCTGCTTGCTGGACCGAGAGGAAGTGAATGGCGAGCGAGCCGGAGCCACTGCTCCCGCCGCCAGACTCGCCGCCGCAGCCGCTCAGCAGGGCGGCCAACCCGAGCGTGGCGCCCCCAGCCAGGCGCACGAATTGGCGCCGATTCAGCAGGGCCTTGGGGTCGAGATCGTCTGTGGTCTGCATAGGCGTCGATCCTCCTCTGGATTGCTGACCCAAGCAAGAGGGCCAGTGCATCTGCATTGCATCGCATTGCATTGCATCGGCTCACCTCGCGTCGGCAGGCAGACAAACGCTGGCTCGCTGCGGCCCCTCTTTTCGCAGCGACCCGGGCGGCCTGCGTGGGCCCCGTTGCCCGCACTCCTTCGCTCTCAGTGAGTCTGATCTGCCATAATGGCGCGCTTCCTGGCTCCCGGCCCGCTTGCCGTCACTGGCGCTGCGGGCCAGCGCCGCGCTCTTCTTCCTGGTGCTGTTTGGCTTGCGTAGCTAACATACCCGGCGGCGGCAGGCTTCTCCTCGCCGCCGAAAATTTAAGTAAGTAACTTAAGTAAAAGCCGGGATTAGTAGATAGTATAGTCGGGTGCTGGGGGCTTGTCAATGGGCGGACGGAGAGGACTCGCCTCGGTTCGGTTCGGTTCTGTTCTGTTCGGCTCAGGCTTGACGTCAGGGGCTTTTTGCGCTACCATTTTCCTTACTAACTTAAGAAAGGTGGTGACGGCACTGGGACAGCCGCGCAGGGCGGCGGATCGCTTTTTGATCCGCGGGATCAACCAGAGCATTGTCTTGAATCTCATTCGCTCCCGTGCCCCGATCTCGCGTCCGCAGCTGGCGGCCCTTTCGGGCCTGAGCCAGGTGACGGTGATTAAGATTGTCAATAGCCTGTTGGAGCGCCAGCTTATTCTGGAGCGTGAGGGGGTGGAGTCGACTGGTGGGCGCAGAGCCGGGCTGCTGGAGTTACACCCGGAGGGTGGTTTTGCCATTGGGCTCATACCGCAGCCCGATTCGTTGACGGCGGCCATTGTTAATCTGACGGGTGACCTGGTGGAGACGCGGCAATGGCCATTGGCGCTGGTTGGTCGGCAGCAGCGAGCGATGGAGCTGGTGGCGGACTGCGTTGAGGAGCTGCTGAGCGGCACTGAGCTGCCGCGGGCCCGGGTGATAGGGCTAGGGCTGGGCCTCAGTGGCCTGATCGATGCCGAGCGGGGCTGGTGCCTGCAGTCGCACATTCTCGGCTGGAAGGAGCTGCCGATCAGGGAGCCATTGGAGCAGCGGCTGGGTCTGCCGGTCTTTGTCGACAACGATGTCAACTGTTTAGCCATCTACGAGAAGCTCTTTGGTCTGGCGCAGGTCTACACTCATGCGCTGGTTGTGGCCATTGGGCGTGGCGTGGGTCTGGGTTTGATCCTCAACGGCGATCTCTACCGAGGTGCTTTCGGGGGGGCGGGCGAGTTCGGGCATACTGTGGTTGCGCTCGATGGGCGACGCTGCAACTGTGGAAACCGTGGCTGTCTAGAGACCTATGTCTCGGAGGCTGGCATTGTGCAAAATTATCTAGAGGCTGTTCAGGCGGCGAGTGCGGCCCCGCTGCAACTTGATCCGCTCTGGCAGCCGCCTGTGCCGGCCCTGGGTGAGGTCATTGCGCGTGCCAGGGCGGGTGAAGAGGCGGCGCGCGCGGCCATTGGGCGTGCTGGTCTCCTCCTGGGGGTAGCCCTGGCCAATCTGGTCAATCTGCTCAATCCCGAATGCGTCATTCTCTCCAGTCCTGATACCTCTCTTGGGGTGAGTGATTTGCTTCTCGACTCACTGCGCGCCACATTTGACCGACATGTTTTTGCTCAGATGGGGCGCGACCTCTGCTTTCTAACGGTCAAGAAGCCGGGCTACGAGAGCTGGGCCCGAGGAGCGGGCAGCCTGGTGTTACGCCATTTCTTTGCGCCGCCGGCGCAGCTGCGTGCGGAGCAAGGGCTGCCGGAAAGCTAAAGGGCTGAAGGATGGCAGGACGGGGGTGGTGCCAGCCTGCCTCTGCACGGCTTGCTCTCGCTTGTCCCCTCAGAAGGGGAGCAGATGATCCCTGTTTGTCCTCCCGCTGGGCTGGCGCTACGGCCTGCGCTCAGGTACTGTCTTCTCTATCAAATCAGAGCTGAGCTGAAGGGAACGGAGGCCACAGGCCACAGGCAGCCCTGGCCCATGATCGCCCGCGCCCGCCCTCCGGCGGCCAGCCGAACCAGCAGCCTGGCCTGTGCTGGTCTGCCTGACTGCGCTTCGCTTCGCTCCGCTCGTCTGCCTATGTCTTCGCTGACTTGCGGGAGGACCCACTGCCATGAACCTTGAGCAAGGCCACAGCGGTCTCGTTACCCCCCAGCGTAGCCGTCTCCTCTCTCTGGACTGGTATCGCACCCTGCGCGGCTCCTCCAGGCATGCCTTCTGGGCCGCCTTCCTCGGCTACGCCCTCGATGCCTTCGACTACCAGATCTTTTCCTTCGTGCTGACGGCCACGGCGGCGGCCTTCGGGCTGACGACCGGTCAGTCGGGCCTGATTGCCACGGTGACGCTGGTCGTCTCGGCCTTCGGCGGCATTCTGGCCGGCGTCTTTGCTGACCTGATCGGGCGTGTCCGCACCTTGATGCTGACGATTGCCGTCTATTCGCTCTTTACTTTCCTCTCGGGCCTGGCGCCCAACTACGGCTTCCTGCTCCTGTTCCGCTCGCTCCAGGGTCTGGGCTTCGGTGGCGAGTGGGCCGCCGGCGCCATTCTCATCGCTGAGGTGGCCGATCCGGCCCAGCGCGGGCGTGTCTTGGGGATGGTGCAAAGCTCGTGGGCTGTCGGCTGGGGTCTGGCCCTCGTCGCCTATACCCTGGTCTTCTCCTTCTTCCCGGTCTCCATCGCCTGGCGCATCTCCTTCTGCCTGGGCATCTTGCCTGGACTTCTGACCCTCTATGTGCGCTCGCGCGTGCCGGAGCCGGAGGTCTTTGTCCAGACGCGCGCCGCTGAGCAGCAGGCCGCCGGGGACCGGATGCCCAGTACCCGCAGCTCGCTGTTGCAGATCTTTCAGCCGGACCTGCTTGGGCGCACGCTGCCAGCCACCTTGCTGGCCATTGGGGCCCAGGGCGGCTATTATGCGATCTTTACCTGGCTGCCGACCTTCCTGAAGACGGTGCGCCATCTCTCGGTGGTGGGCAGCGCTCCCTATCTGGCGGTGGTCATTATCGGCTCCTTCGTGGGCTATGTGACCAGCGGCTATATCAATGACTGGCTGGGCCGCCGTCCGACCTTTGCCATCTACGCTATTTGTAGCGCCGCCTTGATTTTCCTCTACACCCAGATTCCGAGCGGCGCGAATGGGCTGCTGCTGGTCCTGGGGGCGCCGCTGGGCTTCTTTGCTTCGGGCATCTTCAGCGGCTTCGGCTCTTTCTTGGCGGAGATCTTCCCGTCGCGGGCCCGCGGGGCTGGCCAGGGCTTCTGCTACAATTTCGGGCGTGGCGTGGGGGCCTTCTTCCCGACGATCATTGGCTTCCTCTCGGGAGCTATTGGCCTGGGGGGCGCCATCGGCTTCGGTGCCTGTGCTTATGCCCTCTGCCTGATCGCTCTCCTGCTGCTGCCGGAGACGCGCGGCAAGCGTCTGGTGGCCGTCGATTAGGCCGCGCCGCTGACTCGTTGCCGTGCTTTGCCTTCCTCCCTTGATCTGAAAGGAGGTTCTGACGACTGCCATGCAGATGGAAGAACTCGCTCGCCTGAGCGCGGCGGAGGCGCGCCAGCTGATCCGCGCGGGCCGCTGGCGCCGTCCAACAACCGGGCTGGCCCTGGGCCATGTCCAGGCCAATCTGGTGATTCTGCCCGCCGACTGGGCTGAGGAGTTTGCTGAATTCTGTCGGCGCAATTCCCAGGCTCTTCCTCTGCTGGAAATGACGGCCCCAGGCGACCCTGAGCCGCGCCGCCTGGCGCCCGGGGCCGATCTGCGCACCGATCTGCCGCGTTACCGTGTCTATCGCCAGGGCCGGCTGGTCGAAGAGCGGGAGGATCTCCTCCCGCTCTGGCGTCCCGATCTGGTGGCCTTCTTGCTTGGCTGCTCCTTCTCGGCGGAGCGCGCCTTGCTGGAGGCCGGGGTCCGTCTGCGTCATCTGGAGGAAGGGCGCAACGTGGCCATGTATCGCACGAGCCGACCCTGTCAGGCCACGGCTCGCTTGCATGGGCCGCTGGTAGTGAGCATGCGCCCGATCAAAGGCGACCAGGTGGCGCGGGCCAGCGAGGTGACGGCGTGCTATCCGCTGGCGCATGGGGCGCCGGTGCATTGCGGCGAGCCGCTGGCCCTGGGCATTGCCGATCTGGGACGGCCCGACTGGGGCGATCCCATCGCCGTGGCCCCCGACGAGGTGCCGGTCTTTTGGGCCTGTGGCGTCACACCGCAGGCGGTGATCATGGAGAGTCAGCCGCCGCTTGCTATCACTCACGCCCCGGGATATATGTTTATTACCGATTGGCGCGACCAGGAGATCGACCAGCGCACGAGCACGAACCCGCGCTGAGCGCGTGAGGTGGGCCGGGCCGGGCCGGGCTGGACAGGTCGGGGTCATCGGCGCTGTGCTGGCCTGGCTCGCCTGCTGCTTGTCGTAGGAGAGGAGAGAGGACTGTCGAGGAGTACAGGAATGACTGCAATTCTTGCCGGAGTTGATACGGGAGGCACGTTTACCGATCTGGTGCTCTTTCAGGAGGGAAAGCTGCGCGTTCATAAAGTCTTCTCGACCCCGCATGATCCGTCGCAGGCCATTCTGGAGGGGCTTCAGGAGCTGGGGGCGTTGCCGCGCCTGCGCACGCTGGTGCATGGCTCAACGGTGGCCACCAATGCCGTGCTGGAGGGCAAGGGGGCCCGCACCGGCCTGATTACCACGGCGGGCTTCCGCGACGTGTTGGAGATCGGGCGGCAAACGCGGCCCAGCCTCTACAATCTGCGCGTGCAGAAGGTGCCGCCGCTGGTGCCGCGGGCGCGGCGGGTCGAGGTTGTCGAGCGGCTCAATGAGCGCGGTGAGGTGCTCATTCCCCTGGATGAGGGATCGCTCGAAGAGGCCCTGGCCACGCTGGCGCGCGAAGAAGTGGAGGCGGTGGCCGTGGTGCTGCTCTTTAGCTTCGCCAATCCAGCCCATGAGCGGCGCGTGGCCGAGGCGGCCCGCCAGCGGGGCTGGTACGTCTCGGCCTCGGCGGAGGTCCTGCCGGAGTTCCGCGAGTACGAGCGCACCAGTACGCTGGTGCTCAATGCCTATGTGGGGCCGCTGATCGATCGCTATCTGGGCCAGCTGGAGCAGGCGCTGCCGGCGGGCACGGGCCTGCGCATCATGCAGTCAAACGGCGGCTCGATATCGAGCGCGATGGCGCGGCGTGAGGCGGCGCGGACCTTGCTCTCTGGTCCGGCGGCGGGCGTGGTGGGGGCGCGCTTTGTGGCCCGGGCCTCGGGCATCGAGCGGCTGATTGCCCTCGATATCGGCGGCACGTCGACCGATGTCTCGCTGGTCGATGGGGCGATTACAGAGACGACCGACGGGCGCATTGGGGGCCATCCGACGAAGCTGCCGATGATCGATATCCATACGGTGGGGGCCGGCGGGGGCAGCCTGGCCTGGTTCGATCTGGGTGGCGCCCTGCGCGTGGGGCCGCGCTCGGCGGGAGCTGTGCCGGGGCCGGCGGCCTACGGACGCGGCGGGACGGAGGCCACCGTGACTGATGCGCATGTGGTGCTCGGGCGCCTGTTGCCTGATGCCTTCCTGGGCGGCAGCCGGCGTCTGGATGTCGTCCAGGCGCGCCAGGCGGTGGGGCGCATCGCTGCCCGGCTGGGGGCGTCGCTGGAGGAGGCGGCCCTTGGTATCGTGCGCATTGCCAATGCCAATATGGAGGCGGCCATTCGCCTGATCTCTGTTGAACGTGGGCTTGATCCGCGTCACTTTACGCTGGTCGCCTTTGGGGGGGCTGGTCCCCTGCATGCCTGCGAGCTGGCGGCGTCCCTCTCGATCCCGCGCGTGCTCGTCCCGGCGGCTCCGGGGGTGCTCTCGGCCCTCGGCATGCTGGTGGCTGACGTGCTCAAGGACTACGTGCGCACGCTGATGCTGCCCATTGATCAGGAGCAGGCTCAGGCTACCGTTGAGGAGGCGCTACTGGCTCTGGAGGAGCAGGGGCGGGCCGATCTGTTGGCTGAGGGCTTCGCGGGGGAGCGGATTCAGATCGAGCGCTATCTCGATCTGCGCTATGTCGGCCAGTCATACGAGCTGACCATTCCTTTCGGCGGCGACTGCGCGCGCGCGGCTCAGCAGTTCCATCTGGCCCATGAGCGGCGCTTTGGCTACAGCGATCCCAATGAGCCGGTGCAGGTAGTCAACGTCCGTCTCAAGGCGCGCGGCCTGGTTGAGCCGCCGGTGCTGGAGCGTCAGCCGCTGCAGCCGGAGGCGGTGGTTCAGCCGCTGGAACGGCGCCAGGTCATTTTTGCCGGCGAGGCCGGGCCGGTGGCGCATGAGGCGGCTATCTATGAGCGGAGCGCGCTGGTGCCGGGAGTACAGTTCGTCGGTCCGGCCATTGTCACCCAATACGACACGACGACCGTGGTGCCGCCAGGCTGGCGGGCGCGCGTCGATGCCGTTGGCAATCTCTTAATTGAGCTGGCCGGCGATGGCCCGGCGGGCGTGCAGCAGCTCCAGCAGCAGCGCCGTCAGCCCGCGCAGGCCGCTTCAGCCCAGCTTGCTGAGGAGGGGTCGCACGTATGGTAGATGCCATCAGTCTGGAGATCTTTCGCAGCGCCTTGACGGCCATTGCCGAGGAGATGGGGGCCGTGCTGATGCGCAGCAGCTACTCGCCCAATATCAAGGAGCGGCGCGACTTCTCCTGCGCCCTCTTTGATGCCCGCGGGCGCCTGGTGGCCCAGGCGGCCCATATCCCGGTCCATCTCGGCTCGATGCCCGATTCGGTGGCCGAGGCCCTGGTGGCCTTCGATCATTTTGCGCCTGGCGATATTATTGCTCTCAACGATCCGTTTCTGGGGGGCACGCATCTGCCCGATATCACGTTGATTGCGCCGATCTTTGTCGAGGTCGAGGAGGAGCAGCGCCTGATCGGCTTTGCAGCCAACCGCGCCCATCATGCCGACGTCGGGGGGATGGCGCCGGGGTCGATGCCGCTGGCGACCGAGATCTATCAGGAGGGGCTGATTATTCCCCCGCTCAAGCTGTGGGAGGCGGGTCAGCCTAATCGGGCCTTGCTGGCGCTACTCTTGCGCAATGTGCGCACGCCCGATGAGCGCCGCGGCGACCTGGCGGCCCAGGTGGCGGCCAATCGGACGGCGGCCCGTCGCCTGCAGGAGCTGGTCGATCGCTGGGGCCTGGCGGCTCTGGAGGAGCATGTGGAGGCGCTGATCGACTATGCGGCGCGTATGGCGCGGGCCACCATTGCCGCCATTCCCGATGGCTGCTATCGCTTTACCGACTATCTGGATGATGACGGGGTGACGGGCGAGGGCATTCCGATTGCGGTGACGGTGACGGTGCGTGGCAGCGAGTTGACGGTGGACTTTACGGGGAGCGCTCCCCAGGTGCGCGGCAATGTCAATACGGTGGCCTCGGTGGCGCGTTCGGCGACCTATTATGTGGTGCGCTGCCTGATGCCGGAGGATGCGCCGATGAATCACGGGACGTTCGCGCCGGTGACGGTGATTGCGCCGCGGGGCTCGGTGGTCAATGCGCGTCCGCCGGCGGCGGTGGCCCAGGGCAATGTCGAGACGTCGCAGCGCCTGGTCGATGCGATCTTTGGGGCCTTGGCGCAGGCGTTGCCGGAGGTGGTGCCGGCGGCCAGCCAGGGGACGATGAATAATATTGCTGCCGGGGGGATCGATCCGCGGACGCAGCAGCCCTTTGCTTACTATGAGACAATGGGGGGTGGCATGGGGGCCCGCCCGGGCCTCGATGGGCTGTCGGGGGTGCATACGCATATGAGCAATACGTTGAATACGCCGGTGGAGGCGTTCGAGTATGCCTATCCCATGCGTGTGACGCGCTATGCGCTGCGCGATGGGTCGGGGGGCGCGGGCCTGGCCCGCGGGGGCGATGGGCTGGTGCGCGAGATCCGCTTTGAGGCGCCTGCTGAGGTGACGCTGCTGACGGAGCGGCGCCGCCTGCCGCCCTATGGCCTGCAGGGGGGAGAGCCGGGGCGCTGCGGGGAAAACTGGCTCTATCGCCGCGATGGCGAGGTGACCTTGCTGCCGGGCAAGGTGCATTTCCGCGCTGAGCCGGGCGATCGCCTGGTGATCGCCTCGCCTGGCGGTGGTGGCTGGGGGCAGGCGCCCGCGCCTGCGCTGGCGGCAGCCGAGGGTGCCTAGCGCGGGCTGGCCCGCCCGGGCCGGACTGGACCAGGCCGGTCGTCATCTCCTGCAGGAGTGCCCACGATGAAACCGAATCTGCGTCTGAGACATGAGCGCGAGATGCGAGGCTGGTCGCAGGCCAGGGTCGCCGAGGCCATCGGCTCGTCTGAGAAGAATGTCAGTCGCTGGGAGCGGGGAGTCTCCTCGCCGCAGCCCTATTATCGCGAGAGGCTCTGTCAGCTCTTCGGCAAGAGCGCCCGCGAGCTGGGCTTTGTGGAGGAGGCCGGGGGTGGGCTGCAGGAGCGCGAGACCTCCCCAGGTCAGGGCCGTCAGGAGCGGGTGCTTGATCCGACGATGCCGCCGCTGCCAAACGAGGGGCGCGGCCTGGTCGGGCGCGAGACTCTGCTCGGGGAGCTGACGGCCCAGCTCTGTGCCGGGCGCTCGCTGGCGCTCTGTGGGTTGCCTGGGGTGGGGAAGACCGCTCTGGCCGTGACGTTGGCGCACGATCCGCGCGTGCTGGCGCGCTTTGAGGCGGGGGTGCTCTGGGCGGGCCTGGGGCCGCGCCCGAATGTGTTGGAGCATCTGCGCCGCTGGGAGCAGTTGCTGGGGGTGCCGCCGGCAACGGGAGAGCTGTCGCTGGAGGCGCGGGCCCGTGCCTTGCGGACGGCCATCGGGCAGCGCGGCTTTGTGCTGGTCATCGATGATGTTTGGGAGCTGGAGGCGGCTCTGGCTTTCAAGATCGGGGGGCCGCGCTCGGTCTTGATCGCCACGACGCGCTTTCCGCGCCTGGCGCTGGCGATCGCCGGTGAGGGAGCGCGGACGATTCATGAGCTGGAGAGCGCCGACGGGCTGGCTTTGCTGGCGCAGTGGGCGCCGGAGGTGGTGGCGCACGATCGGCGCGCGGCTTTGAGCCTGGTCGAGGAGGTTGGGGGGCTGCCGCTGGCTTTGACCCTGCTGGGGAAGTATTTACAGTCTCAGGCCCATAGCGGCCAGCCGCGTCGCCTGCAGGCGGCCCTGGCCCGCTTGCGCAGCTCGCATCAGCGCCTGCATGTCAGCGAGATGCGCGGTCCACTGGAGCAGCCGCCGCATCTGGCCTGGGGGACGCCGCTCTCGCTGCAGTCGGCCATTGCTGTCAGTGATCAGCAGCTCGATGAGCAGGCGCGTGAGGTGCTGCGCGCCTTGTCGGTCTTCCCGCCGAAGCCGAATAGCTTTAGCGAGGAGGCGGCCCTGGCGGTGGCCCAGGCTCCGCCGGAGGCGCTGGATGCTCTGGTCGATGCCGGCCTGTTGGAGAGCAGCGGCGCCGGACGCTATTTGTTGCATCAGACGATTGCCGATTATGCCAGCGCTCATCTGCGCGATCCGCAGGCCGGCGAGCGCCTGGTGGCCTATGTGACGGGCCTGCTGGAGCGGCATGGGAACGACGATGCCGCTCTGGAGCTGGAGAGCCGCAATATTGTGGCCGGCCTGCAGTATGCTTTTGAGAATGGACGCCATGCGCGCTTTATCCGCGGGGTGTTGGCCTTTGCGCCCTTTCTGCGCCGGCGTGGCTTTTATGATCTGGCCCGTCTCTATTTGCAGCGCGCCTATCAGATTGCTATCTGGTCGAGCGATGCGGCGACGCAGGGGCGTCTCTTGTTGGGTCTGGGCGAGGTGGCGCTGCGTCAGGGCGATCTGAAGGCGGCGGGCGGCTATCTGCGCGAGGCGCTGGTGCTGGTGCGTGAGGGCAGGCTGCGGCGCGAGTGGCGGCGCGTTCTGCGCCTGTTGCGCTATCTGGCCTGGCGCCAGGGCGAGGTTGAGCGGGCCGCCGATTATGGGCGCGAGCTGGCGGTGCTGGTGACGGAGGAGGGCGGCGGCGACGGCTGAGGCCGGGGCAGGGTCTCGCGCATGAGCAGGGCGGTGAGGCAGCCCGAGAGGAAGGTGAGGAGGGCGACCAGGCCGATGGCCCAGGGAATCGAGAGCAGGTCGGCCAGCAGTCCGGCCAGGAGGCCGCCAATGGCGTAGCCGCTGTCGCGCCAGAGACGGTAGACGCCGACCGCCGAGGCGCGCCAGTCGGGCGGGGTGACGTCGCTGACGGCGGCCAGCAGGGTCGGGTAGACGAGGGCGGTGCCGCTGCCCAGGAGGATGGCCCCCAGGAGCCAGGGCCAGAAGCCCTGCGTGAGGAGCATCAGGGCCAGACCAATGGCCTGCACCCACATGCCCACGCTGATCATCCCTTTGCGCCCCAGTCGATCAGAGATAGCTCCTGTCAGGAGCTGGCCCGCACCCCAGACGGCTGGGTAGGCGGCGACCAGCCAGCCGATGTGCGCGGCGTCGAGGCCGGCGGCGGCGAAGTAGAGGGGGAAGAGGCCCCAGGAGAGGCCGTCGTTGAGGTTATTGACCAGGCCGGCTTGGCTGACGGCCAGCAGGGTGCGGTCGCGCCAGGAGACGTGTGCCACGATCTGCCAGAAGCTGGGGGCGGGTTGCTCCGGGGTCTGGGCCGTGCCGGCAGGGGTGGCTTGGGCCTGGGTCTGGAGCTGGCGAGCTTCCTGGCGGGCGTGGCCCTGCGATTCGCGGGCGCCGAAGAGGGAGAGGAGCAGGCCGCAGAGGGCGAGCAGGGTGCCCAGCAGGAAGGGCTGGGGACGCAGGGCGTAGGCGGTGGCCAGGTAGCCGGCGGCCAGGGCGGCGGCGGAGACGGCCAGGTAGCCCGCGGCCTCGTTGAGGCCCATCGCCAGGCCGCGCCGCCGCGGTCCCACCAGGTCGATTTTCATGATGACGGTGGTTGACCAGCACAGGCCCTGGTTGATGCCGAGCAGGACGTTGGCGAAGACGACCCAGCCCCAGTTTGGGGCCACGATGATGAGGGGCGAGACTAGCAGGCCGACGAGCCAGCCAGCGACGAGGATGCGCTTGCGCCCGTAGCGGTCGCCGAGGCGGCCCGCCAGCAGGTTGGCCAGGGCCTTGACGAGGCCGAAGCTGATCAGAAAGGAGAGGATGGCGGTTTTGGAGGCCAGGCCAAAGTCGTGGGCGGCCAGCAGCGGCAGGATGGTGCGCTCGATGCCGACGAGCGAGCCGACGAAGGCGTTGATGATGACGAGCAGGGTGAACTGCTGCCAGTTGGCGCGCAGCCCTAGCTGCGGCTGGGGTGCCTCTGATTGGGGACGCTGGTTCTGGCCGGCTGGGTGCTTAAAGGGTGACCGCACAGCGATTGGCTCCTCCTTCCAGTTCTTCGGGTGGGACGGTGGGCCACTCTCCGCTTTCGTTGGCGGCGATGATCTCTTGATAGTGGGCCGGTGGCGCGGGCAGGTTGCTGAGTAGCTGGGCGCTGAAGGTGGCGGGCGAGGCCAGGAGCGGCGCCAGCCAGCCGCGTACGGTGGCCAGGGTGGTCAGGGCGGGCTGGCCGTCGAAGGGCAGCGGGCGCGCGCTGTGGCCGGCCAGCACCAGGCTGTCGTCGGGCAGGCTGAGCAGGCGCTGCAGGCTGGTGTAGAGCAGGGCGACGCGGCGGCGGGCCTCGTCGGGGTCGGCGTCGAGATCGGGACGCCCGAGGCCCTCGGGAAAGAGGGTGTCGCCGCTGAAGAGCAGGGCCGGCCTCCCTGGCGGACCGGGCAGCAGGTAGCAGGTGCTCTCGGGGGTGTGGCCGGGCGTGTGCAGGGCCTGCAGGTGCAGGCGCCCGATGGTGAGCTGCTGGCCGTCGGCGATGGGTTTGAAGGGGAAGCTGACGCGCCGTTGGGCGGGCAGGTAGAGGTCGGCTCCGCAGGCTGCGGCCAGGGCGCGGGCCCGTGAAAGGTGGTCGGCATGGATGTGGGTTTCCAGGACGGCGGTGATCTGCCAGCCGCGCTGTCGGGCTTGTTGCTGGTAGACGGTGGGATCAAGGGCCGGGTCGAGGACGAGGGCGGCGGCGCCGTCGCTGATGAGGTAGGAGAGGCAGCCTTTGCCGGTGCGTCGGATCTGGATGACCTGCCGCTGCTCTGGCTCTGGCGTCGTGCTGGCGGCTTCCGGCTGTCGGGAGGAGCCAGGTTCGGGCAGGACGGGGGCCGTGTTCCAGGCCAGGCTCCAGGCGCGCATGCCTCCCTCCAGGGAGTAGGCGGTGAAGCCGCGGGCGGCCAGAAGAGCGGCGGCGCGCTGGCTGACCAGGCCGGCCTCGCAGACGGTGACGACGGGCCGGTCCTTGGGTAGGGCGAGCTGGTCCAGTCCGCCTGGCTGGCCGGCTTTGAGGGCTTCGTAGGCGTCAAGGTGCTGGCTGCCCGGGATCGACCAGGCGGCATAAGCGGCGGTGGGCCGCACGTCGAGGATGGTGACGGCCTGGCCGCTCTCCAGCCAGGTGCGTAGGGTTTCGACGCTGATGCGCTCCATTAGAGGACGCTCCTTTCCGCTGCCTGGGCCTGGATGATGGGGAGACCGCGCTCTTGCCATTCGAGGACGCCGACTTCCAGGCGCCAGGCGCGAAAGCCGTGGGCGCGCAGGAGGGCGACGGCTTCGTCGGCGAAGACGCAGTAGGGGCCGCGGCAGTAGGCGATGATCTCGCAGTCGCGGGGCAGCTCGCTCAGGTGGGCCGCCAGCTCGGCGACGGGGAGCGAGCGCGCTTGTGGCAGGTGGGCGCTGGCGTATTCGTCGCGAGGGCGCACGTCGAGCAGCAGGGCGCGCCCGCTTTGGAGTAGCTCCAGGGCGGCGTCGATGCTGAGGGCGGGCCAGTGGCGGCGCTCGGGCAGCCAGGTGCTGACGAGGTGCTCCAGCTCGGCCAGATGGGCTTCGCCGGTGCGCCGCAGGGCCAGCCAGAGGCGCACGACTTCGCCGGAGGCCAGGCGATAGCGTCGCTGACGCCCGCGACGCCGCACGTCGACGAGCCGCGCCGCGTGGAGAATCTGCAGGTGCTGGGAGACGGTGGCCACGGGCAGGGTGGTCTCACGGGCTAGCTCTTCGACGCTGCGCTCGCTCTGGGCGAGGAGGTCGAGCAGCTCCAGTCGATGAGGGCTGGCCAGGGCTTTGCCGATGCGCGCCAGTTGTTCGTAGAGCTGGTTTTTAAAGGCTCGCTTGCTTTCAGGGTGCTGGTATGCCACGCCGATCTCTGCTCTCCTCTTCTTTTTTGTTCTGCTCTTTTCTACTCTGCCCTACTCTTTCCTACTTTACGCTCTTCTTTTATATACTCCTGTCTACTTCTGGGTGCTCTTGTCTGCTGGCTGAGACGGACGGCGCACCGTTGTTGGTGGGCCTGGCTCGGCGCCTGACCCTGCCGTTTCTGTCTCGTGCCTCGCCTGCTTTGTTGGGCCAGGCTCTGCATATTTTCGTTCGATATATTGATATTCAATAGAATAATTGAATGATTGAGGGATGTCAAGGGGTGGGGGGAGAAGGCCGGGCGTGGGGGCAAAGGGCTACAAGCCTGGAGCAGAGGGGGCGGGCTTCCTGACCTGGATTGCGGCTAACGGTTCTGAGGTGTAGTTAAGCGGTTGCAAAGCCAGGCAGGCGCAGGAGGCATTTTGTTCCTTACATAAGCCAGGGTCCCGAGTGCTTTCAACCCCAGACGGGAGAAGCAAGCATTCTGACGCGATCGGCTCTTCAGGGATGAGGACGAGATCGATTGGTTTCAACCCCAGAGCGGGCGAGACAGCCACCTGACACAACATCCCTCACAGCTGGTGTTGCTGGACACAATCGGCAGCTTCGGTTTCAATCCCCGAACGGGCTAAATAAGCATTCTGACTACTCATGGTTGGCTTGCTGCAGTATGGCCAAGAGGTTTCAATCCCCGAACGGGCTAAATAAGCATTCTGACTACTCATGGTTGGCTTGCTGCAGTATGGCCAAGAGGTTTCAATCCCCGAACGGGCTAAATAAGCATTCTGACGTCCGGCAAGTTTCGCCGCGTCTTCTAATGCGGCTGTTTCAATCCCAGAGCGGGCTAAATAAGCATTCTGACCGTGCATAGGACTCCGATGGCGCGATGCTTGCGCCCCTGGTTTCAATCCCCGAGCGGGCTAAATAAGCATTCTGACCTTCTCGGGTCGATCCTATCTCCTCATCTTTAATGTGGTTTCAATCCCCGAGCGGGCTAAATAAGCATTCTGACTCGGATGACCGGCCTCATGGGAAGCGACATCACTTCGTTTCAATCCCCGAGCGGGCTAAATAAGCATTCTGACAAGAAGTAGGGTCAGATGCTGTATCGAGAGCAGTTGAAGTTTCAATCCCCGAGCGGGCTAAATAAGCATTCTGACTTTGTCGTTGATTTTGCGAATGACCGAGATGTCCCCTTTGACGGTTTCAATCCCCGAGCGGGCTAAATAAGCATTCTGACTCTCCTATCATCCGTATCTGGATACCTTACCTGGGTTTCAATCCCCGAGCGGGCTAAATAAGCATTCTGACTTTCCTGTCTGAGCACCAGGTCAAGCAACACGGTTGAATGTTTCAATCCCCGAGCGGGCTAAATAAGCATTCTGACGGAGATTTCCAAGGAGCCATGTGGCGAGGTCCGCTTTGTTTCAATCCCCGAGCGGGCTAAATAAGCATTCTGACGGAGATTTCCAAGGAGCCATGTGGCGAGGTCCGCTTTGTTTCAATCCCCGAGCGGGCTAAATAAGCATTCTGACTCATGACAGCAACCGTGACCATCGACAAAGATACAAAGAGGTTTCAATCCCCGAGCGGGCTAAATAAGCATTCTGACCTCGTGGATCACGGCCTGGGCGGCCCTGCTGATTCGTTTCAATCCCCGAGCGGGCTAAATAAGCATTCTGACTCCAGTGATGATCATCGATCTGGGTGAAGTAGGTTTTGTTTCAATCCCCGAGCGGGCTAAATAAGCATTCTGACGGTACCCTCTCTAGAATAGCATCGCAGGCGGCCTCAGTCAAGCCTTTTCGAGCATCCCAAAAAAACGGTCATCAGTGACCGCTGTTGCGCGGTCATGATGCCAGCCACTCTGGCCATGACGCGGCCTGCCAAGCCATTCGAGCATCGCTGCATGAAAACCCGGGCACTGCGATCCTCGAAGCGAACAGCATGAGCGGCAAAAAGAGGCACGTTCGTCCTCGCCAGCAGCCGAAGGAGCAGCTTCAACGGAGAGGAGCTACGCCGGCGCCGACTCGCGCCCAACGACTGGCCAGTCCCGGCCTCCAGCGCCAGCCCGCACGCCAGGACGCCGGCCTACGAAGCCCGATCCTGGTCTGGCCTGGGCACACAAGGGGAAGAGATTCAGACCCCGGCGCCTTCGGCCAGACCCGCCGTCGGCGTTGAGGTCAAGCTGCCCACTGCCAACGACGACCTCGTCGCACTCTCGCCCTCCCTCGGCAACGGACACGAAGCCCCCAGCGCACGGCAAGAGCAGGGCCAGGCTACCAGCCAGCCTATAGCACAGCACAGCGCCCCGCTGGCGCTGGCGAAAGCCATCCCAACCAGCATCAGCAGACCATTGATCACCAGCGAACTGAGCAAAACAACGGACAGCCTCCTCACAACAAACAACAGTCCCATCGCCAGAAGCGAACCGCTGCTACGAGAGAGCGCCGACGCAAAGGATAAGCAGGCAAAAACGACACCTGTTCCCTTCCTCGTTAAGAGACCAGCGATGCCAGTGAGGTGCCGGACAAGAGCGATCGAACAGCGTAACGTGAACCTCCCGTAAGGGAGGTAGCAGCACTTGTCAAGCTACAAACAAGCTGCTATCCTCCATAGAGGAGCCAGAAGCCTCAGCTTCTCTTAGCCAGGAAGACAGACGGGCCTGGATCGCAAGCGGTTATCTGTGGATAAACCTTTACAAGTGCAATGGATAGGAGCAAGAGCATGCAAGACAGCTCGGCTCAACAAGGGCCAACCAGGAGCACCTACCCCATTGATCCCGAGCGCCTGTCAGCAGGCCATCGCTGAGATGCAGGCTGACGACTTCTGCGCCATCTGGACCTGGCTCACCGTCTGGGGTCGCCAGCCCACCTGAAGCGGGCAAACAGCAAGCGCCATGCCAGCCTCGACCGACCAACCGACCATCGTAACCAGCGCATCACCAGCAGGCCAAAGGGACCGAGCGGCCCGGCTGCGCTGGTGATAGCAACCAGCGATCATATTCTGTTGAAGATCGCCATAGCCATATGAGTACATCCTTTGCACAAGAACGCTTCTGCGACCATTGTGGAGCCGCCAACCCGGCAGATGCCGCCCGCTGCTGGCATTGTCAGGGGGCGCTGCCGGCCCCCCTGGCCACAGTGGGCGCCCTGCTCCTGGGGCGCTACCATCTGATCCGCGAGCTGGGCCAGGGGGGCATGGGCACCGTCTTTCTGGCCGAAGACCGGCGCCTTGGTGCCCGTGCCGTCGCCGTCAAATGCCTCTACAAACATCGCCTCAACACACAAGAGCGAGCCGAAGCCGAGCGCGCCTTTCAACAGGAGGCTGAACTACTGGCGCGCCTGCACCATCCGAGCCTGCCGGCCATCCACGACTACTGGAGCGAGCCAGAGGCCAGCTATCTGGTGATGGACTATATCGAGGGCGAGACCCTGGAAGTCATCCAACAGAGAGCCGGTCAGAGGCCCCTGCCCCTGGTACAAGTCTTAGGCTGGGGGCAGCAGCTCTGCGAGGTGCTGGCCTATCTGCACGAGCAGCAGCCGCCGATTATTTTCCGCGACCTCAAGCCGGCCAATGTCATGCTGCGCCGTAGCGACGGGCGGCTCCTGCTGATTGACTTTGGGATTGCGCGGCACTTCAAACCAGGCCAGGCCCACGACACCGTTGCCTTTGGCTCTCCTGGCTTTGCGGCGCCGGAGCAGTATGGCAAAGAGCAGACCACGCCGCGCAGCGACCTCTACAGTCTTGGGGCGGTGCTGCACTACCTGCTGAGCGGGCGTGATCCGAGCGAGCAGCCGTTTCGCTTTGCCTCCTTGCGGCAGCTCAATCCAGAAGTGCCCGAGGGGCTGGCCCGGCTCATTGCCGAGCTGGTGGCCCTGGAACCGAAACACCGCCCATCCTCGGCGCGTGAGGTGCTGGAGCAGCTGAAGCAGCAGGCTGGGATTGGCAAAGGGAGCGGCAGGAGCACGCGAGTGGGGGGCTGGCCAGCACAGGGGCAAGGTGCAGCAGCAGCAGTGCAGCCGAAGCAGGGACTGGCGCCGACGGTGCCGGCGGGGCCCTTGGTCTCAGCAGCCGGCCAGGCTCAGGCTGGGGGGCAAGGTGCAGCAGCAGCAGTGCAGCTGAAGCAGGGACTGGCGCCGACGGTGCCGGCGGGACCCTTGGTCTCAGCAGCCGGCCAGGCTCAAGCGGGAAGGCAGCGCCAGTTGCAGCAGCCTGCGCTGATCTCCCCGCCGGCGGTGCCAGTTCAAAAACCACGGCTATCTCGGCGCTCCTTGCTCGCACTGGGCCTCGGGGGAGGAATGTTGGCCCTGGTCTCTGGCGGTGTCTTTTTCCTCTTAGCGCAATCGCGCATTCCCAGGCTGGCCCTCCAGGAAGGGCAGGGAACAGGGCAAGTGAGCCTCCTGCTAACCTGCCGGGGACATCGCGGCCCGGTGACTGCGCTCGCCTGCTCGCCGGATCACATCGTGCTCGCCTCCGCTTCGAGCGATCAGACGGTCCGCCTCTGGGATGCCAACACTGGGGCAAGCCTGCGGGTCTACACTGGCCATCAGAGCGAAGTTCGGGCGCTCTCCTGGTCGCCCGGAGGCGTCTACATTGCCTCTGGTTCCGCTGATGGAATGATCCACATCTGGGATGCTGACGCAGGGCAGCTCCGGCGAAGCTACCAGGGGCACAACGCTGCCGTCAATGCCCTGGCCTGGTCTCCACAGCCGGATGATACACCGTTGGCCTCAGCGGGCGACGATGGCAGCGTCTCCATCTGGGATGGCTCCAGCGGGCAGCTTCTCACGAAGCTGCCCGGCAGCGGCGGGAGCATTCGCGCCCTGGCCTGGTCGCCTGATGGCGAGCTGTTTGCCTCAGCCGGCGACGCTGGCCTGGTCGAGATCCGAGAAACGGGCGCGTGGTCTGCCCTAAGTTCCTACCAGGGCCATAGCGGCCCGGTCTGGAGTCTGGCCTGGTCGCCTGACAGCAGCCTGCTCGCCTCCGGCTCGGCTGATACCACCGTCCAGATCTGGAACCCCAGCACCGGCGAACGGCTGCTGACCTACAGGGGCCACTGGGATACCGTCACCGGCCTGGCCTGGTCGCCCTTTCAGCGCGAGATCGCCTCGTGCTCCTATGACGGCACCGTCCAGGTCTGGGAGAGCAAAAACGGGCAGCTTTTGGGAGCTGGCAAAAGCGCAGCCTTCCAGGCGCTCATCTGGTGGCCGTCCTATACCCTGCTCGCCACCGGAGACAAGGACGCCAACGTACGCATCTGGCAAGTTTCCTGATGAGAAAGCTTCTCACCAATGCACAAGCGGACTGCTGTCACTAGCTCCGGCCACGGCAGTCCCTCGTGGCCATCAACCATGACGAAGGAGGCGGCAGCGGCATATGTTTCCTTCCTGGCTGGGGGGCCAGTAAGGTACTATTGAGGGGCCATACGAGAGCGAGTGAACAGCCCATAGCGAGACGACTGTCAAGGATGCATGAGCGCTTGTCAAGCGACGGACAAGCTGCTATGCTCCATAGGGGGAGCCAGAAGCCGTAGCATCTCCTCTCTCAGCCGGGAGGACAGACGGGTCTGGATCGCCAACAGCACTCTGAGGATGAATATCTGAGCTTGAAATGGAGAGGAGCAAGAGCATGCAGGCCAGCTCGTCTCTTCCAGAGCCAACGCAGAGTACCTACCCTGTTGATCCAGAACAGGCGGCTGAACTCGCCCGCCTGATACAACAGGATCGCCTGGTGACTGAGGCAATGGGCGGCCTCTTTCCCGAAGGGCAGCCGCTCCCGCCCGATGGGCAGGTTCTCGATCTGGCCTGTGGCCCTGGCGGCTGGGCTATGCAGGTCGCTTTTGCACATCCTTCTGTCGAGGTGATCGGCGTCGATCTCAACGCTGGCGTCATCGACTATGCCCATGTCCAGGCTCGCAGCCGCGGCCTGACGAATGTCGCCTTCTCCGTCATGGACATCAGGCAGCCCCTGGCCTTCGCTGATGCCTCCTTTGATCTCATCAACGGGCGCTTCCTCTTCAGCTTCATGGGTCCCGCAGACTGGGCGGCTCTTCTGAGCGAGTGCCGCCGCCTGCTCAAGCCCGGTGGCATAATCCGCCTGACAGAGACCGAGGGCCCGCTGACGACCAGCCCCGCCACGGAGCGTCTTTTCGCTTTGGGCTATGCCGCCCTCAAGCGCGCCGGTCAGAGCTTCTCGCCCGACGGCAACCACATCGGCATTACTCCCGTGCTGCCGCGGCTACTGCGCCGCGCCGGCTTCACTGAGGTGCACCTGTATGCCAGCGCCGCCGAATGGTCGAGTGAGACGCCGCTGCATTATGCCTTCTTCAAAGATGAGATGGTCGCCCTGGACCTCTCACTTCCCTTTCTGGTCAGGATAGGCATGGGAAGCGAGGAAGGACTACGCCAGCTTTATCAGCAGGCCATCGCTGAGATGCAGGCTGACGACTTCTGCGCCATCTGGACCTGGCTCACCGTCTGGGGTCGCCAGCCCACCTGAAGCGGGCAAACAGCAAGCGCCATGCCAGCCTCGACCGACCAACCGACCATCGTAACCAGCGCATCATCAGCAGGCCAAAAGGACCGAGCGGCCCGCTTGCGCCAGTAATAGCAACCAGCGATCATCTCTGTTGAAAATCGCCATAGCCATATGAGTACATCCTTTGCACAAGAACGCTTCTGCGACCACTGTGGGGCCGCCAACCCGGCAGATGCCGCCCGCTGCTGGCATTGTCAGGGGGCGCTGCCGGCCCCCCTGGCCACAGTGGGCGCCCTGCTCCTGGGGCGCTACCATCTGATCCGCGAGCTGGGCCAGGGGGGCATGGGCACCGTCTTTCTGGCCGAAGACCGGCGCCTTGGTGCCCGTGCCGTCGCCGTCAAATGCCTCTACAAACATCGCCTCAACACACAAGAGCGAGCCGAAGCCGAGCGCGCCTTTCAACAGGAGGCTGAACTACTGGCGCGCCTGCACCATCCGAGCCTGCCGGCCATCCACGACTACTGGAGCGAGCCAGAGGCCAGCTATCTGGTGATGGACTATATCGAGGGCGAGACCCTGGAAGTCATCCAACAGAGAGCCGGTCAGAGGCCCCTGCCCCTGGTACAAGTCTTAGGCTGGGGGCAGCAGCTCTGCGAGGTGCTGGCCTATCTGCACGAGCAGCAGCCGCCGATTATTTTCCGCGACCTCAAGCCGGCCAATGTCATGCTGCGCCGTAGCGACGGGCGGCTCCTGCTGATTGACTTTGGGATTGCGCGGCACTTCAAACCAGGCCAGGCCCACGACACCGTTGCCTTTGGCTCTCCTGGCTTTGCGGCGCCGGAGCAGTATGGCAAAGAGCAGACCACGCCGCGCAGCGACCTCTACAGTCTTGGGGCGGTGCTGCACTACCTGCTGAGCGGGCGTGATCCGAGCGAGCAGCCGTTTCGCTTTGCCCCCTTGCGGCAGCTCAATCCAGAAGTGCCCGAGGGGCTGGCCCGGCTCATTGCCGAGCTGGTGGCCCTGGAACCGAAACACCGCCCATCCTCGGCGCGTGAGGTGCTGGAGCAGCTGAAGCAGCAGGCTGGGATTGGCAAAGGGAGCGGCAGGAGCACGCGAGTGGGGGGCTGGCCAGCACAGGGGCAAGGTGCAGCAGCAGCAGTGCAGCCGAAGCAGGGACTGGCGCCGACGGTGCCGGCGGGGCCCTTGGTCTCAGCAGCCGGCCAGGCTCAGGCTGGGGGGCAAGGTGCAGCAGCAGTGCAGCTGAAGCAGGGACTGGCGCCGACGGTGCCGGCGGGACCCTTGGTCTCAGCAGCCGGCCAGGCTCAAGCGGGAAGGCAGCGCCAGTTGCAGCAGCCTGCGCTGATCTCCCCGCCGGCGGTGCCAGTTCAAAAACCGCAGCTATCTCGGCGCTCCTTGCTCGCACTGGGCCTCGGGGGAGGAATGTTGGCCCTGGTCTCTGGCGGTGTCTTTTTCCTCTTAGCGCAATCGCGCATTCCCAGGCTGGCCCTCCAGGAAGGGCAGGGAACAGGGCAAGTGAGCCTCCTGCTAACCTGCCGGGGACATCGCGGCCCGGTGACTGCGCTCGCCTGGTCGCCGGATCACACTGTGCTCGCCTCCGCTTCGAGCGATCAGACGGTCCGCCTCTGGGATGCCAACACTGGGGCAAGCCTGCGGGTCTACACTGGCCATCAGAGCGAAGTTCGGGCGCTCTCCTGGTCGCCCGGAGGCGTCTACATTGCCTCTGGTTCCGCTGATGGAATGATCCACATCTGGGATGCTGACACAGGGCAGCTCCGGCGAAGCTACCAGGGGCACAACGCTGCCGTCAATGCCCTGGCCTGGTCTCCACAGCCGGATGATACACGGCTGGCCTCAGCGGGCGACGATGGCAGCGTCTCCATCTGGGATGGCTCCAGCGGGCAGCTTCGTGAGAAGCTGCCCGGCAGCGGCGGGAGCATCCGCGCCCTGGCCTGGTCGCCTGATGGCGAGCGGCTTGCCTCAGCCGGAGACGCTGGCCTGGTCGAGATCCGAGAAACGGTCGGCTGGTCTGCCCTAAGCTCCTACCAGGGCCATAGCGGCCCGGTCTGGAGTCTGGCCTGGTCGCCTGATGGCAACCTGGTCGCCTCCGGCTCGGCTGATACCACCGTCCAGATCTGGAACCTCAGCACCGGCGAACGGCTGCTGACCTACAGGGGCCACAGCGATACCGTCACCGGCCTGGCCTGGTCGCCCTTTCAGCGCGAGATCGCCTCGTGCTCCTATGACGGCACTGTCCAGGTCTGGGACAGCACGAGCGGGCGGCTCTGGGGAACTGGCAAAAGTGCTGCTTTCCAGGTGCTCGTCTGGTGGCCATCCTATACCCTGCTCGCCACCGGAGACAAGGACGCCAACGTACGGATCTGGCAAACTGCCTGATGAGAAAGCTTCTCACCAATGCACAAGCGGACTGCTGTCACTGGCTCCTGCTACAGCAGTCCGCACTAGCACTGGCGAGCAAGCGGCGCTCAGCCGGCTGGGCTGCTCGCCATCCTCTCGCGCACGACCCCGCTACACCACGGCGCAGTTCATACCATTGAGCGTGAAAGCCGTGGGCGGCGGATTGCTCCCACTCCAGGTGGCCTGGAAGCCCGGCGGCACACTCAAGCTACTATTGGCCGGAATCACCGCATTGACGGCCACATTCGTCACCGTCACAGCGCTGCCCGCCTGCGAGAAATTTCCGTTCCAGCTCACCGTGATCATCTGGCCATTGGCGAAGGAGAAGCGCAGCGTCCAGCCGTTGATCGCGCTGCTACCGGTATTGGTGATCGTCAGGCTGGCCTGGAAGCCGCCACTCCACTGGCTGACGATTCCGTAATGGATCTGGCAGGAGCTAGCCCCCGGCGTCGGGCTGGGGGATGACGTGGGCGACGGCGTACTCGTGGGCGTAGCCGTCCCGCCCGAGCCGCTGCCGCCATGCAGCGGATGCTTTATGAAAAAGCTATAGATGGCGTTAGTGGCGCTGGGACCCTGCGGGTCAGTGTAGGAGCCGCTGCTGCCGCCGCCGGACCAGTCATGACCCATGCCGTTGATTTTCCAATACTCCTCAATCTCGTTCCCCTGATTATCGTTCCAGGACTGCACCGTATAGCTGCGCCCACCCGACACCTGGCCACTTATACTACTGCTCGGACTGCTGAAGCTGGCGTTGTAGCTGCCGTTCGAGGCCAGATGATCGGTCGTCATCCACTGTTGGACCACCTGGTCGCCGTTGACCGGATAGACCGTATAGTCGCTCTGGCCCTGGAAGACGATCGTCGGCACCACGCGGGCAGCGCTGCCCATCGCTTGATAAGCGGCCTGCCCCTGCTGCTGCGGATTCGGTCCACCTTGCATCATCGCCGTTGTGGCCGCCGTCTGCGAGGTCGCCGCCTGATATTCCAGGCCCGAAGCCGAAGCGATGGCCGCAAAGATATCCGGGTAGGTCGCTCCCATAATCACCGCCATTGCCGCCCCTGCTGAGAAACCAGCCACATAGACGCGATTGCGGTCGATCGTCCACTGCGAGGTATTTTGCTCGACAGTCTGGACGATACCAGCAATGATGGCCGGCTCGCCGCTGCCGCGCGACTGATCGGCGGGCAGGAACCAATTCCAGCAGGAAAGCGAATTATAGCTACTCGTCTGCTGCGGATAGACCACGATGAACTGATCCTGATCGGCCAGGGCGTTCATCTGAGTGCCGTTAGCGAAGTCCTGCGGCGTCTGGGTGCAACCGTGGAGCATGACGATCAGGGGGACCGCCGTGCCAACCCGGTAATTGGCCGGCGTATAGACATAGTAGGGACGGCTGCCGGCTGGCCCGTTATAGGTGTACTGGGTGAAGGTGCCGCTGCTGGCGTGCGCCCGCTCAAAAAAGAGCATCCCACTGACGAGGAGCAGCGCGCAAGCGAGTACAAGGCGAACAAAGTTTCGCATGATGAACCCCCTTGACGGTGAGGCGATGCCAGGGGCAGGCAGTCTGGCATCCTTGCCCTGCAGAATCGGGCAGGAATGAAAAAGAGAAGATGGGCGGGTAAGAGGAGAG
The DNA here is from genome assembly GCF_001748285.1 of Thermogemmatispora onikobensis. Taxonomy (NCBI): domain Bacteria; kingdom Bacillati; phylum Chloroflexota; class Ktedonobacteria; order Thermogemmatisporales; family Thermogemmatisporaceae; genus Thermogemmatispora; species Thermogemmatispora onikobensis. The sequence goes on from NZ_BDGT01000074.1 coordinate 26,855, forward strand.
AAAGCAGGAAAGACCAACCCGGCTGATAGCACTCTCTCTGTCTCTGAGGAGAGGCGAGGCAGATGCTGAGGCAGATGCTGAGGGAGATGCCAGGGTAACCATTTGCTGTCTCTAGCCGCCTGGTGCTGATCTTGATCAGGCAGCACAGGCCAGGCGCGAGCCGGAGCAGAAAGGCTGCTGGTAGCAGGCCAGCACCGTGCTGGCGGAAGGCAAGTCATGGCCGGCGTCCTCCTGCGGCGCTGGTTCCGCGCAACACTGCGCGGCGCTGGCGCTCTCTCCAAGGCTCATATGACACATGAATCATGTATCATATGACAGGTATTTTGTCAAGGGAGCACCGTGCGTCGCCGCCCCGTCGGACCTCAGCAGATCAGGGGCCGCCAGTGATCGAGGTAGTAGCCCAGCAGCTCGGCCAGCTCCACCGGCAGCTCCTGACGCCGCTGCCGCCAGACCTCCGTCAGACGGGCATAGATCGGGGGAGAAAAGAGCCAGAGGCGCAGCTGCGGCCACTCGTCCTGCTGCCATTCTTGGCGAGAATGTTCTGCCAGCGCCGGCCCTTCCTCGACAAAGAAGAGCGCCAGATGATAGAGTGGAAGAAAGCCCACGGCCTCCTCCCAGAGGCGCAGAAACGGTGCCGGCGACTCCCAGCACAGAGCCATAGCGCGCAAGAAGGCCGCCGCATCGTGCCAGACCAGGGTCGCGGGAGGCTGCGACAGCAGCAGGCGCCAGCAGAGCAACAAGGCCGTCTCGACGGCCTCCTGCTCGGCATGCGGCCAGGTGCGCCACTGGCCGTAGTCCAGCTTGGCAGCGAGCTGGCTGAACTCCAGCGCAAAGCCGTCATCCTGGCCGCGCAGGATAATCTCCAGCCAGCGTGGCAGAAAATGCTTGAAATCGGCGACCTCGCCCCAGGTCGTCAGCGCCTTCCAGGCGTAGCGTTGCAGATCGGAGCCTGACAGCTGCTCCAGCGGTACGCGCCCCAGACGCGCAATCTCCTCCGGCGTCACGCAATGGAGACAGGCCCACATCTGTCGCCGGAACGGATAGGCGGCAAAGGTTCGATAGAGGCGCGCAATGACCGCCGCGCGCGCCGCCTCCAATTCTTGGTCTGGCCGGCTCATCATCAACAGCTCCTTGTTTGGGATGGGCCTCCTGGCCGCTCGCTCCTTGTTGGACTCCAGTATAGCAGACCTGGTCTTTCGAGGCCAGCACAGCTGCGCGCTGCTCGGGCGTTTGCCGACTGGCTGGCTGGTGGAAGACAGTCAGTCTATGGTATCATCTCTGATAGAGAAGATTGCCGGCCTGTTTGCCGCGCGGCCCTGTCGGGCAGGCTCGGGAGCGCAGGCCGGGCAAGGAAGGAAGCGAGGGGAGTCCGGAGAGCCGGGCTGAGAGTGCGACCCTGCAATGTCGCAGACCCTGCAGCAGACACCTGATCTGGATCATACCAGCGGAGGGAACGCTTTCTTTCTCCCACTGGCTCCGCTGCCTAACGTGGCTTCACCCGCGTCACGCAGCGGGAGAGCGTCGACAAGAAGCCGTTTCCCGGCCCGCCTGGGGAAGCGGCCTTTTTTTATGGGCCGCCTGTTCTGTTCAAGGAAGAGGAAGGCACGAGCCTATGCAACGGCGAACCTATGATGTCGCGGTAGTTGGCGCGGGCATTGTCGGCAGCGCCACGGCCTACCATCTAGCGCGGGCCGGGCAGCGCGTTGTCCTCGTAGAGCGCAGCGGCGTCGCTGCCGAAGCCTCAGACGCCGGGGCTGGCATGCTCACCCCGCTGGCCGAGGCCGGCGCTAGCGACCTGAGTGATCCCCTCTTGCGTCTTGGCCTGGCCGGCCTGCGCCACTACCAGACCCTTGAAGCACAGCTAGAGAGTGAAACCGGCATGCGGGCCGGCCTTGTCCACCTGCCGACCCTCTATCCCGCCTTCGACGAAGGGCAGGCCGAGGCCCTGCGCCGCGACCTACCCGCCCTGCAGACCCTGCGTCCTGAACTCGTCTGGCTGGAGGCCGACGAGGTCCGCCAGCGCGAGCCACTGCTGGCCCCCAGCGTACGCGGAGCCATCCTTTCGCCCGCCGAAGGTAACGTCGCCATCGGCCACCTCACGCGCCTGCTCGTGCGCGCCGCACAATTGCATGGCGCCGAGCTGCTCATTCCGCGCAGCGCCCTGGCCCTGCTCTGGGACGGCGTCCGCGTCCAGGGCGTTCTCACTGAGGAAGAAGCCATCGAGGCTGCCCATGTGGTGCTGGCGACCGGCGCCTGGAGCAGCGCCTGGTCCGATCGGGGCCAGCGCTCAGGCATCGTCTATCCGCTCAAGGGCCAGCTTCTAGCCCTGCGTCCCAGTGACCAGCCCTTGCGTCACACGATCTACGCTGGTCCCTTGGGCTATCTTGTCCCCAAAGCCGACGGCAGCGTCTTTGTCGGGGCCACCTCCGAGCGGCGCGGCTTCGACAAGACGCCGACCGCCGCGGGCCTGGCCCAATTGCTCACTGTCGTGCGCCGTGTGGCCCCAGCTCTAGAGGAAGCCGCCGTTGAACGCACCTGGGCCGGCCTACGCCCCGTCTCTGTGGATGGCCTGCCCTTCATCGGCGAAGCGCCCAGCAGCCCCGGCCTCTGGCTGGCCGTCGGGCACGGGCGCGTCGGCGCCATCACTGGACCTGTCACCGGCTTCCTCATCGCCGAACTCATCCAGGGGCGGCCCGTCCCCTACGAACTGGACCTGCGCCCCTTTGCGCCCGAGCGTCTCGGGGCCTGGCGCCGCCGCCTGACTCCCCTCAGCGCCGCCGGGGCCGGCGATCGCCAGCTCGAATTGTTCAGCCAGCCTCCCGAAGCCGTCGCCGTAGAAGAAGAGAGGAGAGAACGACCATGACAGAGGATCTGCTCACCATTGGCTCGCGGACCTTCCGCTCCCGCCTCCTCCTGGGCACGGGCAAGTACCGCAGCTTCGAAGAGATGCAGCAGAGCCTGGAGGCCAGTGGCACCGAGGTCGTCACCGTGGCCCTGCGCCGCCTGGATCTCTCACGTCCGGGACAGCCAACGCTGCTCGACTATCTCGATACCGAGCGCTACACTATCCTGCCGAACACCGCCGGCTGCAAGACCGCCGAGGAGGCCATTCAGATCGCTCACCTGGCGGCGGCGATGGGCCTGCCGCGCTGGGTCAAGCTAGAGGTCATACCCGATCCCGACTATCTGCTGCCCGACCCCGTTGCTACTCTGGAAGCCACGCGCCAGCTCGTCAAAGAGGGCTTCGAAGTCCTGCCTTACATCAACGCCGACCCCGTCCTGGCCCGGCTCCTCCAGGATGCCGGCGCCGTCACCGTCATGCCCCTCGGCTCGCCCATTGGCTCCGGGCAAGGGTTGCTCAACCTGCCGCAGATCCAGATCATCATCGAGCAGGCGCGCGTCCCCGTCATTGTCGACGCCGGCATCGGCGCCCCTTCGGACGCCGCCCTGGCGATGGAACTGGGGGCTGCCGCCTGCCTGATCAATACCGCCGTCGCCCAGGCCGGCAACCCTGTGCTGATGGCGCGCGCCATGAAGCTGGCCATCGAAGCTGGACGGGCCGCCTTCCTGGCCGGACGCATCCCGCGCCGTCCCCAGGCCGTGGCCAGCAGCCCCCTGACTGGCCTGGTCGGCAGCCTATCCTGAGCGAGCCAACGAGTGAGAACGGTGTATGCCGGAAGAGAGTGCATCAGTCGCCGGAGGAGAGCGAACAGCGGGTCTGCCCCTGGGTGAGAGGCCGCTGCTCTGCCTGGTCACCGATGAGCGACATCCGGCCCTGGTCGAGGTCGCGCGCCAGGCCCTGGAGGCGGGGATCGATCTCCTCCAGCTACGCGGTCCGGGGCTGTCAGCGGCCCGGCTCTACGAGCTGGCGACCATTCTGGGGCCGCTGGCGCGCCAGCACGGTGCCCGCCTGATCATTAACGACCGCCTCGATGTGGCCCTGGCTGTCGGCGCCGACGGCGTCCAGCTCGGCAGGCGCTCGCTGCCGCTGGTCGTCGTCCGCTCCCTGTGCCAGCGCTGGGGGCAATCCTTGCTGCTCGGGGCCTCCGTCCACTCGCTGGCCGAAGCGGAAGAGGCGGTTGCCTCCGGCGCCGATTATCTGCTGGCTGGCACCATCTTCCCCTCACCCTCTCATCCCGGCCAGGCCGGCGCTGGCCCCACGCTGCTGCGACAACTGCGCGACCGCTGGCCTCGGCTGCCGCTGCTGGCCATCGGCGGTCTCAGCGCTGCCAATGCCGCCCAGGCCATTGCCGCTGGAGCCGACGGCATCGCCGTCATCTCGGCCATCTACGGTGCCGCCTCTGTGGCCCAGGCCGTGGATGCGCTACGCCAGGCTCTGGCCGCTGGCCGCCAGGCCCGCTGGCTGCCAGGCCCGCCGCCGGCATCCCATAACAGTCCGGCAACCTGAAAGCCAGCCACAGAAAAGTGTAAGCAAATAAACAAGCAAACAAGCAAGCAAGCAAGAAAGGAGGGGACATATAGACCAATGGCAGAAGATACAGCGTCCCAGGTGGAACTGATGACCATCGTCGCGAACGGCCAGCCCTGGCATGTCCCGCGCGAGAGCACCATCGCCGACTTTCTGGGGCAGCTCGCCCTGACGCCGGGCCGCGTTGTGGCCATGCTCGACGGCGTCATTGTGCCGCGCGAGCGCTTCGCCGAAACGCGCCTGCACGAGGGCTGTCGCCTGGAGCTGGTCACGATGGTCGGCGGTGGCTGAGTGGCTAAGCCCTGCCTCCCTCTGAGGTGGGGCCGCCCTTGATTGGCAGCTTACCTGCTATCGTTGGCCGAAGATGCCTCACGTGCCTCTGAAGCTTACGTAAACGGCTGTGATAGTCTGGTGCAGATCATGAGCAGGGTGCTACTTCTCTGGCCAGCGACAGCTTTTTACTGGCTTCTCTCCAGGCTTGGGACGGGTCAGCCTCTCTGCGATGTCATTGCCAGGAATCGTCACTTCGTTCCCGTCGGTCAGTGTGATCTCACCTGTCGAGAAGCTCAGAAAACTGGATTCGCTGGCAAGGAGGAAGTGTAGAATGGAACCCGTGAAATTCAATCTCACATCGATGAGGCTTTGGCTGCTCGTGATGGGGATAGTCTATCCTCTCGGGATGCTGATACTGACTGGCTATCTATCCAGCGGCCCTCTGGCTCTGGGGCCAGCTCTCGCGGCCCTGGCCCTCACCTGGATCCTCTTCATCACGATGTGGGATACGCTCAGTCTCTACCTTCAGTACGCCTGGCTGCTGGCCTTGCTCGCTCTCCTGCTCTTCAAACAGGACTGGCTGGCCATCGCGCTCGTCGTGGGGGCCTGGCTGCTGCTCGAGTGGAGGGTTCGCCGCAACGTTGGGCAGCCGGGCCTTGACCTGGCCTCGCCCTGTCCACGACGGCTCTCCGTTGGGCAGGGCGGCCACTCCCGCCTGGTCAACTACCACGGATTAAAAGCTCCCACCCAGGCCTATGCCCTCGATCTCGCCGTGATCGATGCCCTGGGCCGCAGAACGTCCGGCTTCAGCCTCTTTCCTCGCCCGCTGACGGCCTACCACAGCTTTGGGCAGCCGGTGCTATCACCCATCGACGGCATCGTCCTCAACTGCGAAAACCGTCTACCCGATCAGCCCATCGGCAGCACAGACCCTCAGCGTCCCCTCGGTAACTACGTCCTCATGCGCAGCGCTGCCAGGCCCGAGGTGCACCTGCTCGTGGCCCACCTGCAGCAAGGCAGCGTCGCTGTCCGGCCCGGGCAAGAGGTCCGTGTCGGTGACTACCTGGGACGTATTGGCAACTCCGGCAACACCAGCGAGCCCCACATTCACCTGCACGCCGAGCGCGCCATCAACGGCCAATGGCAAGCCGTTCCCATCACCATCAACGGGAAGCGACTGCGACGCAACTCCATCATCCCGGGTCGTCCCGTTCCCCTTTTCCCCGCCCGACGCTCCTCCTTCGTCCCCCTCCCTGAAAGAGAGAACCGTAGCAGAGAAGCGGGCTAGGTAGCCCCTCCTTGCCGTCGTTGCGCGGAACGCGCTGCCCACACAGCGGCTGAGAGCGTAGAAGGCGGACCGCCGTAGCCATGAGATGGGGGGGAGCGCTGACGCGAGGCTATCGCCTGGGACCGGTCACCATCGCCAGCGGGCGGCTGAACCGGAGCCGTGGCTGCAGCGCAGAGAGCAAGCAAAGAAACTGGCGCGGCCTGCTCCCCGGGGGAAAGGGAGCAGAACCGCGCCAGCCTATCTCAGACGCGGGCTGCGGAGCCGTCGCGCGCCCAGCCCAGCGCTCCCGCGTGGAGTCGGCCCCTCCTTAGCTGGCCGCTGCGGCGAAGAGATGCAGGTTACTATTCGTCGGCAAGATCAGGTAGGCCACCGGCTTACCGGCCTGCAGCGGCAGCGCTGTATAGTAGATGCTCACCGCATGAGGGCCAAGCGTATCACCTGGGGGGCGGTTCCAGTGATCTGCCGTCGCCAGCAACTCATCGCCCGGCGCTGGCTGATTGGCGTACCAGTCAGCCAGCGTCAGCGTAGCCTGCTGCTGCGACCCATCGCTATAGACGATCGTCAATGTCCCGCTCTGAGTTCCAAAGGCCGCCGCCCCGAGGAAGGCCAGCTTTGTGCCCTGGGCCGAGAAGGCGATCACCTGCCCCTGAGCGCTCACATTATCGGGCTGCCCGGGCGGCACATTGGGCCAGGTGAACGTAACCCCAGCGTGGGTCACCGTCGCCCCCGGCGT
>NZ_BDGT01000075.1 GCF_001748285.1 Thermogemmatispora onikobensis
TCACTTGCAGAGGAGATTGGCTTTTTCTGGGCCACGCGCGTCGTCCTTCCCTGTGCTATTTGTGCCTCGATGAAAGAAAAACTGCGACCGCAGCAATGCCGCTTTTCGTAACCATTATAGCTCTTGCTCTCAGGCCAGGCAACCGCCAGGCCCCACGCTGACAGCCGCATACTCCTTTCATTCACTACTACTACCACGCCGATGGCAGAGATAGAGAGACGCCCCCCCGGCCAGTTCCTACCGTCAGCAGCTCCGCTGTCCTCCTCCTCTTCTTTCCCTCCTGCATCCTCCAGCCGCTTGCCTCTTCTGCGGGCGAGGCGGCAGTCAGAAGCAGCCCCCAGGTCGGTGGGCAAGGCCAGCGAGATCCTTCATCGCTTCTCCGTCTCGGGCTGCCGTTCTGGCGCCGCTTCAGCTTCTTCTTGGAGCGGAAGCACGACCTCTTCGGCCAGACGGGCGACGATCCCCGGTGGATAAGGTGGGCGCAGGTTGAGAATCAGGTGCGTGGCACCTGCTTCAATGAAGGTCCGCACCGTTGAGCGGAGAGCCGCCAGCGGATGGGCCAGATCGACAGAGAACTGAATGGAGCGTTCGATCTCCTGGGGATTGCGCCCGATGGCCGCACAGTGGGCATCTAGCACGGCTTGCTTGCGGCGAAATTCGTCTACGTCGCTGCCGTTATAGTTCCAGATCGAGGCATAGCGCGCTACCACCCGTAGCGTCAGGCGCTCGCCGCTGCCGCCAATGACGAAAGGCGGGTGGGGTTTCTGCTGCGGCTTCGGCTCGCACGGCGCCTCATACAAGCGGTAGTAGTTGCCATCGAAGGTAACGCGCGGCTCTGTCCAGAGCCGCTTGATGACCTCACAGGCCTCGCCCAGACGTCGAATACGCTCGCCCGTGGAGTAGAAGGGCAGGCCGTAGGCCCGGTGCTCGCGCTCAAACCAGGCTGCTCCCAGCCCAAAGTCGAGCCGCCCCCCTGAGATTAGATCGAGCGTCGCGCCCATCCTGGCCAGGACGGCAGGATGGCGATAGGTATTGCCGGCTACCATTAGCCCGAGGCGCAGTCGCTGCGTCTGCGCCGCCAGGGCCGTCAGTAGGGTCCAGCCTTCCAGGATGGGGCCTTGACTCTGCTCTTCTGGCCCTAGCGGGATAAAATGGTCGAAGAGCCAGGCATGCTCAAAAGCCGGTTGGGTATCTGCCTCTTGCCAGACCCGCCGGATCTCTTCATAGCTTACAAACTGCTGCGCCGTCTTGAGGCCGAAGCGCAGCCTTCCCCTTCTCGCTGCTGCCATTGTGTTACCTGTTCTTTCTACCCGGTGCTTGTGGCGCGCTGCCTTAGCGGCTCAGACACGCTCTAAAGGAATGAAGCCGAGGGTGCGCAGGACATTATTCATCACCTGGGCGGTGGTTCGCACAATCCAGGCACGGAAGGCTTTGACGCGCTGGTCCTCTTCCTTGACAATGGGAGGCGTATGCTCATAGAAATCACTGAAGTGAGCGGCCAGATCGTAGGCATAGGCCGCTAGCAGATTGGGGGCCAGATGGCTGGTCGCCTCTGCCAGGCGACGCGGGTAGGCGTCGATATGACGCAGCAACTCCCACTCACTCTGCTCCAGAGCCGATGGCAGCTCCTCCAACTGCTCCGCGACCTCATAGCCGCTCTCCTGCAGCCGGCGCAGAATACTATTGGCGCGCGCATAGGCATACTGAAGATAGACCCCCGTGTCCCCCGTTGGCCGGAGCACTTCCTCCATATCAAGGGCAATCACCTGCTGCAGGCTAAAACGGATCATAAAGTAACGGATCGCCGAAGCTCCCAGAATAGCCGCGGTCTCATCGGGTAGGTCTGGCTTGACCTCTTTCATACGCGCGATGGCCGCATTGATCAGGTCGTCAGCCTTGATCTCAAGACCTTTGCGCCCCGACATCGGATAGAACTCGCGTCCATCGGAGGTATCTATTCCCAGACTGGCAGCGGTCGCTGCGGAGAGGGTGACGATCTCATAGGCGAGGTGAGTCGAGTTCTTGGCCTGTTCCTCATAACCGAGGCGGCGCAAGCTCTCGTAGACCACCTGCTGGGCATAGGACTGGCGTACGTCGATGACGTTAATGACACGCTGAGCGTGGCCAAAACGCAGGGGATCGCCCTCGCTGCTCGCCTCCTCCCGGAGGGCCGGGGTGCGCATGGTCCAGAGCAGGCGCCCATCATGCTGGCGGCCCCACGGCACAAAGGTGAAGTGGACATCGAAGGCCGGATCATCGGTCAGACCGAACTTCCAAAGCTGGTAGGCGATATCCTTGGCGGTGTAGGTCGCCGTTCCATCGCTCTTGACCAGCACCTTGTCCAGTGTGTGCTCACTCTCCTCGTCCTGGGACTCGTTTTCGCCAAACGGCAGAATCCAACAACCAGCCAGCTTGCCGCTCTCAGGACGCCGCAGCAGGCCGCGATTTTTCAGGACCTCGAAGGTTTTTTTCCAGAGGCCGCTGTGAAGGATAGCTGACTCCCAGGTGAGCAGGTCATAGGAGATATTCAGCCGGGACATGGTCTTCAGGTGAGCCTGCACGATGCGCTGGGAGAGGTCGGCGGCCAGGGCTGCATAATCTGTCCCTTCCTCTGACTGCCCGGTTGCGGCCTCGCTGCCACGCTCAATGGCCTGCAGCACCGCGCGACGCCGCTCCAGCAGCTCCGGCTGCTCGTCGTAAGCCTTGCCTACCGCGACATAGACCCGTGAGCAGTAGTAGTCAAACGGCTCGCCTGGCAGAGGTTCATCACCGTCGGGAAGGTGGAGTCGCCCCTCCTTGAGGAGGGCGAAACCGACAACGACGTCGGCCACCTGCACTCCAGTATCATCGATGTAGTTCTGGGCCTCAACCTGGTAGCCCTGAGTCCGTAGCATACGGGCCAGGGTGTCCCCTAAGCACGAGTTCCGCAGGTGACCAACATGAGCCGCTTTGTTGCTGTTGATATTCGTATGCTCGACCACTACCTTGGTGCCCACCCCTGTCTCGCTCTGCCCAAAGTCAGGGCCAGCCTCCAGCACGCGCACCATGATGTCACGACTCACCAGCGGGCGGTTAAGGCGAAAGTTGAGATAGCCCGGGCGCGTGGCAGTGACTTCCTGCAGCGTCGCTAGATTCAGGGAGCGCAGATAGTCGGCCAGGGCCTCGGCGATGACCAGCGGTGGCCGCCCCAGGCGATTCTTCGCGGCCCACGACATGAGTGGAACGGAGTAGTCCCCGAAGCTGGCCTGAGCAGAGAAGCCCAGGTCGATGGGGAGTTCCTCAACAGGATAATCGATCTGTTCCCGGGCCAGGTAGCTCCTCGCCGCTTTTCTAACCAGTGCGCTGAGATACTCATGGAGATCTCTCGGTGCCGCTTCGGCGGTTTCCTGTGCCTCTGTGCTTGTTGTCATACGGCCTCACTAAACAATCCGCAACACGGACGAATGAAGTAGCGTGATTCTAGAGTGAACGTTTGCGTTACACTATAGCGTAGCTCTCTCGCCCGGTCAAGGCCCGGGGGACCAGTCCATCTTCTTGGCCGCGCCCTCTCGAGGACAGGCAGAGAGCCGTACCGACCGGGGAGAGGTCGATGAGCATACGGGCACACTACCCAGAGGGATAGAGGGAGAGCAGGAGAACCGCCAGGAAATACTTCATTGGGATCAGAAACAAAGGGGCGTGACAGGTGGCTGGCCTGCCACGCCACTACCACTCTTTTCTCTGCTGCGGCAATCAGAGGGACCCTGTCTTACGTACGCTCTTGTCAGTGAGCCAGCTGGCCAGACAGCTCAGGCCATTGGTCCAACCGGCAGGCGGAAGGGTCCTTGACCGCTCTCCAGGATGCCTGCCCAGGAGCGATACCAGGCCAGCAGGGCGGTCACAATGCCAAGCCAGCCGCCAACGTTTCTGATCACCGAGTTGCCGCTGAACTCAGCAATGCCCAGTACCACAAAGGTCAGGAAGAGGAAGAAGAGCACGGCCATCAGAGCCAGATCGGTGCGCAGGGCGCTCAGGAAGAAGAGCAGGGTGATCAGCCCCCAGGCCAGCATGAACCAGCCCAGAATAGGCCCGCCCACTAGCAGATGCTGCCAGACGGTAAAGCCAAAGGCCAACCAGAAGGCACCGTAGGTCGAGAAGGCCGTGGCTCCCAGGGTGTTGCGGTTGCGGAATTCCCACATGCCCGCTAGCAACTGCGCCAGGCCGCCATAGAAGAGTGCCAGACCCAGAACATCATTGATACCATTGTTGGAGACAAGACCGGCATTGACGACGCTAAGGACAAATGTGGTCAAGGCAAATGCGGCCAGGCCAAGTGGAGCGGGATTGGCAACTGCGGCGGCAGCGGGTTCGCTGCGCTCTGCTGCAATCTGGGCCATTGACGTTCCCACCTTTCTGTCGAGATATGATGATGATCAGGCACACTGTGCCTCGCTTACTGGCCCCGGTACTCAGCTCGCTCGTCGCTTCGCTGCCCGGGCCTGCGCTCTCCACAGGCGACTCTGCCTGCTACCTACCAGGTAGGAGGTCGCCATCACCAGATGTCGCAAACACCTTCTATCCGCCTCGCACTCGCTCAGGTGCGCTCTCACCTACAAGCTTCCAGAAACAGGCATATCCCTATTTACGGATGAGATTGGCGCCCAGTAGCCCCCTTTCTGCAGTTGGCTATTGCTCAGTAATTATGGCCGCATCAGAGGAGTAGTGTATGTGATTATTATAACACATTTCGCGGGCAGACGGAACGTGGTTCTATGGCTTTCTAAAGGCCAGACTGGCTCTAGTAGCCTTCCCCGCAGGCTCGCTCTTGCGATAAGGGCCAGGAGCGTGCCGCGTGAGAAGAAGTGCAGCGAGAAAGTTGCCTCGTGCCAGACCTAAGCCCTTTGTCAGATCGCTCGTCTCGCTGCAGTAGTGGTCTGGTCGTCCGTCTTCCTGGGCGCTCGCCTACCGATGTGGTACACTGGCAAGAAAGAGGAGGCGCGCCGGGGCAGGCTCACCCTCAGCGACCACCGCCTGCGCCTTCCCCATGAGCGCGTGCCAGTGCGTATACGCTGTTTTTTCCTTCACCATCAAAGATGAGGTGATTCAATGTCGCAAGATATCTTCGTTATTGCAGGAGCACGCACACCGGTCGGCGTCTTGCAAGGCTCCCTCTCGGAAATCAGCGCTATCGATCTGGGTGTGATCGCCGCCAAAGAGGCCTTGCGACGAAGCAAGGTTGAGCCAGGGCTGGTTGATCAGGTGGTGATGGGCAACGTGCTGCAGACCAGCAAGGACGCCATCTATTTTGCTCGCCACGTTGCCTTGAAGGCCGGCCTCCCAATCGAGGTGCCAGCTTTGACGGTCAATCGCTTGTGCGGCTCGGGCTTGCAGGCCATTGTGAGCGCGGCCCAGCTCCTTTTGCTCGGCGAGGGCCAGATCGCCCTGGCCGGGGGAGCAGAGAATATGACCCAGGCTCCCCACGTGATTCGCGGCGCCCGCTTTGGGTTTAAGCTGGGTCAGGCTCCGCAGTTGGAAGATAGCCTCTGGGAGGCTCTGATCGATACGTATATTGGCTGCGGTATGGCCATGACGGCGGAGAATCTGGCCGAGCGCTACGGGTTGACGCGCGAGGAGGTCGATGCTTATGCGCTGCGTAGCCAGGTGGCGGCTCGCCGCGCTCAGCAAACCGGCTGGCTGGCAGAGGAGATTATCCCGGTCACAGTCCGGGATCGCAAGGGCCATCCGCTAGAATTTAGCCAGGACGAAGGTATTCGCGATACTTCAATGGAGGCTCTGGCAAAGTTGCCAGCTCGCTTTCGCGAGGGCGGGGTGGTGACTGCTGGTAATGCCAGCGGGATTAACGATGCGGGCGCCTGTGTGGTCCTGGCAACCGAGGAGGCTGTGAAGCGCCACAACTTGCAGCCAATGGCGCGTCTGGTCTCCTGGAGCGTGGTGGGCGTGCCTCCCGAGATTATGGGCATTGGTCCGGCCCCCGCAATTCGTCAGGCGCTTAAACGGGCCGATCTGCGCCTGGAGGATATGGACCGTATCGAGGTCAACGAGGCTTTTGCTGCCCAGTATCTGGCGGTGGAGAAGGAACTGGGCCTGCCACGCGAGAAGACGAATGTGAATGGAGGAGGCATTTCAATCGGTCACCCGCTGGCCGCCAGCGGTGCTCGTTTGACGATTACGCTGTTGCACGAGCTGCGTCGCCATCATTTGAAGTATGGGGTGGCTTCGCTCTGCATCGGCGGTGGTCAGGGCATTGCCGCCGTTTTCGAGAATGTTGCCCCTTGAAACAGACCGGAAGCGATAGCTGGCTATGGCCCTACTGCTTTGGCGCTGGCGCTCCTACCTTCTCCAAGCCAGGGATGGAGCGTCAGCGACAAAGGATTTGTTTCTCGCTATTTGTAATAATAGTGGAGGGCTGTACCGACTTCGCTCTCGCATGCCTAAGCAAGCATTGGAGGAGACAGCAGGGCCATGTACCCATCCTACCATCGCTTCTTCGCTGACGATTCGTCTTCTTTTGGTTCCACCAGAGACTCCCCGGTTCCTCCTCCTTCAGCAGCTGAGTCGCAAGCTGAGGCCGGGCCACGATCATTGCCCGCGTCTGCAGATGAGCTTGAGCTTGTTCCTCTGCCCAGTGCCTCACGGGGGCCGTTCCCCTGGCTGCGCTGGTGGGAAGAGGCTCGTTCCCGCTGCTGGCTCTTGAGCGGTGCCTTTTCCCAGTTCCTGCCTTCTTCGCCTTTCGTGGCCAATGGAGTGGTCTATATCAGCGGCTCTTGCTTTGCTGCTTCTCTAGCAGTGACCCCACGTGCCAGCCTTCCTTGTATTCCAGGCCCTGGGGTCAGGACAATGGTAGCGGCTGTACGCGCCAGCGATGGCCATCTGCTCTGGCAGCGGGTAGAGGCAGGCCGCCTCTCCGCGAATACGCTCATTGATGGGAAGCTCTATCTGGTCCACTCGTTGACCTCAGCAGCGTTGATCGAGGCCTTGGAGGCCAGGACAGGACAGGTTCTTTGGCAACGGCATCTTTCTGCCTCACTGAGTGGGGTGCTGGTGGGCGATCAGGTGGATCAGGTGGTGGTGGCCCTCCCTCTGGGAGCACAGCAGCAGCCGGAAACCCAGTTGTTCGCACTGCGGCTTGATGATGGCCAGCCTCTCTGGAGCCAGATGCTTCCAGGCTCTTTGAGGCCCGTCTTGGAGGAGCAGGGTCGTATCTATCTGGCCACGGATGCCCAGGGGGCAAGCGCGTCCTTACCGGAAACGTTGCTCTGCCAATTGGATAGCCGGAGCGGCGCCCCGCACTGGCAGCAAGTTGTATGCGCTGACCGATGTGGCCAAGACCGCGCCCGGCAATGCCTATGGCGGCGATGTGACCCTGCTCCTGGCTCTCGATGAGAAGAACGGTCAGTTGCTCTGGCAGTGCCCTGTGAACGAGGGACTCTCTCTTGCTATCCTTGCCCAGGAGCACAATGGCATGTTCTATCTAGCTCTGGAGCGTCAGGATCAGCTACAGGCGCAGCTGATGGCAGTCTCTATCAGCGATGGTCAACCGCTCTGGCAACAGCGTTACCTTGGCCAGGGGTTGATTAGCGCTCAGCCGAACGGTACGATGTTGTATGCCGCTGTGAATGATAACGCGGTGCTGGCCCTCGATGGCACTACCGGTCAGCTTCGCTGGCGGACACGTTTCGATGACAATATCAGGGATATGGCCCTGGCGCAGACCAATCCACTGCAGCTCTATGTCACTACCTCTAGCGGACAACTGGCAGCCCTCGATAGCAGCAGCGGTCGCCTGCACTGGTTGCTCTCGTTGGCCTGAGTAGCATTTGCCCCATAGGGAGAAATGTATGCACTATGGATTAACATTACCTTTATCTGGCATCGATGGCTCTATTGAACGCCTGGTTGACTATGCCTGTGCCGCCGAGGCTGCCGGCTGGGACGGCGTCTTTTTGGAGGATTACCTGGTCTACTGGGAGGGGACACAGGTGACGTTTGATCCCTGGCTGGCCCTGACAGCAATCGCTATGCGCACCAGTCGGATACGCCTCGGGATCACAGTGGTGCCGCTCCCAGTTCGCCAGCCCTGGAAAGTGGCTCGCGAGGCAGTGACGCTTGATCACCTCTCTCAGGGTCGGTTGATCCTGGGCTGCGGATTGGGCGACCTGCAAGATTCCTACTTTGGAGAGAACAGCGACTTGAAGCAGCGAGGGGCTATGTTGGACGAAGGGCTGACGGTTCTGGCGGGACTGCTCAGTGGAGAGCCTTTCTCTTACCAGGGGACTTACTACCAGGTGCGGCCTCTTACTTTTAGGCCAACGCCGTTCCAGCAACCACGCATACCGATTTGGATCGGTGGTTTCTGGCCCCGGCGCGCGCCAGCTCGCCGAGCCGCGCGCTGGGATGGTTTTTGTCCCGCAAAGTTGTCCACCAACGGCGAGTTTGAGCCATTCACACCTGCCGAGATTGCCGCTATCAGAAGTTTTCTGTTGAACGAGCGCGCCAGCCTGGATGGCTTTGATCTTGTGACCGGCGGCATCAGTCCCCACGACCGCCTACAGGCCAGAACCCAGGCCCAGCAGTTCGCGGAGGCTGGGGCCACCTGGTGGATCGAGTTTGTCCAGCTTGCATCAAGCAATGCGCAGGAGCTCCTGCAGTACATCCAACAGGGACCCCCTGCCTAAGACAATCTTTTCCACTTCACCCGTTTCCCCTTCCTCTGACTGGTCCACTATGGCCACACTATGCTTGCTCTCTCGCTTCAAAGATGCGTGAAGCCTCGCACGAGGAGGGCCAGCACCAGCAGAAGGACCGCGAGCAGGTTGCTGCTCATGTTCTGAGCCATGAGGGCCAGATATTGCTTCAGCTCCCCCCGGCTCCGCCGTAGAACCAGGTAGACAGGGATGACAGTAAGGGCCGCCAGGATGCTATACCAGGGGAAGACCCCAAGGAGAACGTCGATGATGATGAGTAAGGCTGTGAGACCCAGCAGCACCGCTCCCAACTGTCGCGCTCTCTCTTCACCAAGAAGTACTACCGGCGTTTTTTTCGCCGCCTGGCGATCAGCTCGCCAATGGAGAAAATGATGGAAATATAACACAAGAGTGGTGTAGAGACCCACAGGCAAGGCAGCTAGAATAGCAGATACACTAATATTCCCTGCTTGAACGTAGTAGGCTCCTACCAGGGGAAGTAGACCAAATGAGAGGAAAATGTCTAGTTCTCCAAGACCACGGCCAATATAGGCGAGACGCAAGGGGGGTGCGACATAAAAGAAAGCCAGCAGGAAGCCAGCCCCCGCCAGGACAAGAACCCAGGGACGCCAGAGACTGAGAATGAGACCACATAGTAAGGCTACGGCAAAGAGAAGTACCCAGAGCCGGCGATATTCGGCCAGCGAGGCACTGCCACTGAAGAGGGCCTGTGAACCAGTGACGAGCGCCTCGCCCTGGCTCTGCAGCTGCTGTGCCTGGGCATCAGTGCCCGCAGTGAAGTCAAAGACGTCATTAACTACGTTGGCGCCGAGATGGGCCGCCAGTGCTCCTATCAGGGTGAGCAGGAAGAGACCCCACTGGAAGCTGTAGCCCTCCTGCCAGGCCAGCACGGCCCCCAGGACTACCGGGGCCACCATGACGGGCAACGTACGGGCCCGCGTCACCCGCGCCCAGATGCGTAACTTTTCCATAGGTCAACGATCGCACCTCCCTGAGATTTACTTTTTCTTGCTCCTCGCTTTTCTTCGGCCCGCAACCGCTCCTTGCCCAGGTCAGAGCGCCATCCGGCTGCCTTGTCAGACACTCGCTCTTGACCGCCAGCAACGCTAGTATAACACGCTACCAGGCTGCAGGCACAAGAGCCAGGTCTTTTCCTTTATCGCAGGCCGCTTCTTCCTCTGTTGTCAAATGATACACAAGACATTTCATGAGTTGACATAAAAATCTGATTAAATATTCTTGTATAATATCCTTTTCTATATTGCTAAGACAAAGAGAGAAACATATAATATCATTGTGTCAAGAAATCGCCGCAAGCGAGAGATGTTGGACGGTGACAGGTCCTGCTCTGTCCTTCCTGGAAAGGAGTAGAGAAAAGAGGAGATCGAGAGGCTGACAGGCCGACTATCAATGCTGTCTGGAAGACTTTTTTTGGTCTAGGAAAGCCGACAAAGACAACAAAATAATCCTTCTCAATAAACATGCTCAAAGACGTTCTCTAGTCATGCTTCACGAGGAGCGCGTTTTCGCGAGCGGCCCTGCAGAGAGGCAGGAAGAGGAGCAGACAAGTGGCAAGGCCCGAGAGGAAGGAAGGTAGGCAGGTCAGGCTCGCTGTACCCAGACCTGCCATGAGGTTCTGTCTGGAGGAAGGTGTATTATGCAAGGGTTAATCGTTGTGACGTGGGAGCGGTATCTCTACGAGCGCTTCGGCAAAGAATTTCTAGAGGTCTACCGCAAAGCCATCGGTTTACAGAGCCACACCGTTCCATTGGCAAGTCGCATCTACAAAGATGAGCAGTGGCTGATCGGCGTCGAGGCCGCCAGCAAGCTAACGAAGCTTAGCCCTGATACGCTCCTCCGCGAATATGGGCGGTACTTCTTGCTCAATGGCCTCACAGGGCACTTCTGCGCCTACCTGTTAAGCCAGGTACGCAGCGGGCGTGCGCTCCTACTGGCCATGCGCGATGCCCATGCGCAGATGCGGCGCGCCTCACCTCAGCTCATTCCGCCGATCTTTCGCTATGAGAGCATTTCCAGCAACCCCAATGAGTTGCTGCTCATCTATGACAGTCCCCGCCATCTCTGTTCTTTGCTGTGGGGCACCATTGAAGGGGCTGCCGAGCGCTACGGCGAAGCTGTCCGTATTATAGAGGTAGCCTGCATGAAGCATGGTGCTCCGGAGTGCAGACTAGAGGTGCAGTTTCTCTCAGGCAAGGGACAACCTGCCGAAACGCCCGCCCAGACAACCCAACGCCTCGCACGCCTGCGCCTGGCCCATCTGGTCTTGCTTGCTCTGCCCGAGCGTGAGGGTATCACGCTCCCTGAGCTGGCTGATCGGCTGCGCCAGCGCCAGGTCGAGACCGAGCAGCTGCGTCCTAGCTTCTTACTGGAGGCCCTGGAGCACCTGCAGTTTGCCGGGCTGGTGCAGAGTAACGCCGGCCAGGGCAAGGAGCTGTTCCGCCGGCGCTACTGGCGCGCTCCTACCTCGGGGAAGTAGCGCCTGGTAAGGTAGCGCGGCCTCCTCGCTTTTCTCTTGATGGCTGGCTGGCCGAAGCTCATCACTAAGCACGCATGGAGAGGACAGCCAGCCACCATCACCAGTTGCCAGACCCTCACCGCCTCCTCTGTAAGGAGCTTTGTCTGGGGATCAAAATAGTAACATATGTTACTTATTACGCGCTTCATGGCCCTGATACGTGTTTCTGACAGCAGTCCATCCAAATCAGGTCTAGCCAGCCTCGAAACTCCTTCCCCCTAGCAGCGGCAAGGGGTCAGCTTCTATCAGTAGAAATAGCTACAGAGGGGGAGATCCGTGTTGTCTCCTCTACAGAGCGAAATCGCGCTCAGGAGCAACGGTTAGCGTCAGGTCAGCTGCTCCATCTCACTTACTTGCGGCCTTTGATCAGCTTTCCCCTATGCTCCCCTGGTACCAGATTTTGCATCTTTCCCGTTTTTTTTCTGGCCCGTCTTGCCAATCCACCTGGAGGCAAGTTGCTTCACTCTCGCAATAGATCCATCGACAACGCTCATCTCTGATGCCAACAGGGCTGGATGAGGCAGGTCGGTCGAGATCAAATCAACCCCGGCGGAATTCGCCCTATGCCTCGCCTCCTTCTGCAGGACCTCGGGTGATCTCCCCTCAGCAAGAGACCGCCACTGGGGCGCCAGGCAGTGGAACCCTGGCTTCTTCTGCGCTGGCTGCCCTGGATGCTCCCCATCTCTCCTCGTGCTTGACTTCCTCTCCTTCCATCGAGTAAGATAGCAAATGCCAGTAACATATGTTACCGGCATTTCCTCCGGGGGGATAACCTATGTCTGAGCGCAGTGGTATGCGCTGGCTGCAACTGACGTATAAAGTTCCAAGTGAGCCTTCCCAAAAGCGGGTCTGGGTCTGGCGCCGTTTGCAACATCTTGGGGCCTACCCTCTCCAGCATTCGGTCTATGTCCTGCCTTTCACTGAGGAGGTTGAAAAGCAGTTCCGCCAGCTTGCCAGCGAAATACGAGAGCTGGGAGGAGAAGCCTGCCTTTTCGCCCTCGTTGCCCTTGATCCTGCCGACGAAGAGCGGATGTTGCAGACACTGCTAGAGGCTCGTCATCGCGAGTACGACCAGGTGATTCAATTGGGCGAGCGCTTCCTGGCCCATGCCGCCTCTCTGGCAGACATCGAATGTCACAGTGAGGTCATCCAGGCCGAGCTCGGTGACTGTCTTGAGAAGCTGCACGGACTCTTTCGCAGCGCACGACGTCACGATCTTCTTGGCCCATTGACCGCCGCCAAACGAGCCACGGCGGCAGAGCTGCTGGCTAGCTGCGAACAGCTGTTCCGCATTCTAGTGGAAGGGGATTATCCACGGGCCCGTCGGTTGTTAGCTCCTTATGGAGAGAAGGGAGCGAACACGGCGGAGAGGAGCCAGCAGCTCGCCGATTCTTCGAGGGTCGCTGGTCAGCTCTAGGCAGGAAGAGCTGCTCCCGGCTCCGCGCCGTAGCTGACTCTATCTATCGCCAGTCGGCTGGTGCGAGTCCTCCAGCCAAAAGGTTCAGAGATTCCAACTCTGAACTGCCCTTATCCGTATCTATAGCAGGATGAGGAATACGTGAGCAAGCAAACAGGCGCTCGCCGCTTCCTCGTAACTATTGCGCTCGCCGCTTGTGGCGGGAGGAGAGGTTATGCATTACCAATCTCGAAGGCGCGCAACAACAGGGGGCGCCAGGGTTGAAGCCCTGACGCTACGGGAGACTTTGCAACGCTATCGCCTGCTCCTGGGCTTGCTGGCAAGCGCGGCATCGGCACTAGGCACCTATCAGCTACTTCAGCTGCTGTTCGCGAAGTAATCGAAAGTAAGGCTCTAACAACGCTTAACCTCTGGTAAAGCAGGCCACTGCGGACCGGCTTCCGGTTCCGCTCCTGCTCGCTCACCAGCCAGAAATGGTGCAGACCAGGCAATTGCTCGCGGCCAAGAGGGCCTGCAGCGCGCCTCAACGGCGAGGCGGCCCGGTATTAGCTGCTGTTCCTGCGTTCACTCAGTCCTCGCTCAGATGAGCCTTCCTGCACCCCCCAGCAGGCTCCCTGATTCCCGCCCGCTGTCTCCAAACGGACCTTGCCCGCGAGAAGAGTTGTGGAGGAGGAACGTCCAGGCCAGTCGACGAGGCAGCGACAATGGCCAGGGGGCCGCGCCACGAGCGAAAGGCGGCAGGCGGGAAATGCTGAGCAGCCTTCTTCCTCTCAACCAGCTGCCTTTTTGCCTGCTATATGGCAACACTGGCTGGCCTGGGCCTGGGACCAGCAGAGAGGCGGTCTGGCGGTGGGCTTGCGTCTCTCGATGAGACCAGGTAGAATCAGCTACATATGGCCGGGTCAAAGCTTGCCGCGGACAGGGGGACACAAGAAGAAGAGTGAACACACCGCTCTCAGGGTCAAATTCTTCGATCCCTGCGCGGCCCGTGCGCGACAACAGCCCCCGCCGTTTGATGGTCACTGCCGGCGTGGTGATCTTTGCTATCCGCGATTGGACGCTGTGGGTGCTGCTGCGTGAAGGGCCGTGGGGACCGCCTATGCGCCTGGTGCTCAGTAATGAGACCGTGACCGAGGCGGTGCTTCGCACGCTGCAGGCGGTACTGCTCTGGCCCGAGGAGGCCCCCCTGCTGCAGTTAAAAGCGGGTTGGGTCGAGCAACAGGTCTATGTCTGGGGAAGCGCCGAGCAAGGCGCCGCTGTCTCCCTCATTCACAGCGTCCTCCTGCGCGCCAATCGCGATGAGCTGCGTCCCAACTTACACCGTCATCCCGTCCCAAGTCTGCGTGTCCAATGGACTCCTGTGGCCGAGGTCGAGTCTGGCCAGCGCCAGCTTGATCCGGAAGCCCGCCCCGTGCTGGAGATGGCGCTGAATACCCTGCGCTCGGAGATCCAGCGCAATCCCGAGCTGGTGCTGCGCTATCTGGCCGATATGGCCACCCCACGCCGCGATAGTATCGAGTGGTGGCGCCAGGAGACCCATACCGCTCTCAGCAAGGAGACCCGCCCGCTGCGCGCTCTCCGCGAACCCCCTAGCGGCGATGGCACGCTGACACTAGCAGAGGCGACGCTCCTCTACCGCGCATTCTTTTCTCCCGATGAGCAAATCGATCTCTCCAACCTGCGCCGCCGCTTTTTGGCCACCAATACGCTGGAACCTCTGGATGAGGAACGCCCAGTACGCGGGCGCGAGCTTGACTGGCGCCGCGTGAGCCGCGCCTATCGCTACCGCGGTCGCACCGAAGATCACTGATCTGTGCTATAGTTAGGGAGGAGCGAAGGACCGGAAGCGCTGAGGTGCTTTAGGCGCCGGTTGAATGCTCCTTTCCACCCAGATCAGATAGAGCAGCGGGGCTGGCAGGAACACGCGCGTGTGCGCGAACAGAGCAAGAGAAGGTAGGCAGACAAGAGAGGAGAGTGGCAAGCAATGGCCAAAGTGACGACCCACGGCGGCGATACAGGTTATACCGGGCTGCTTGGGGAGCAGCGCGTCCCGAAGTACGATCCGCGCCCGGAGACCTTCGGCACGGTCGATGAAGCCACATCCGCGCTTGGTCTGGCGCGCGCTGTGGCCAGGGATCAACGAGTCAAGGACCTCATCTATCGCCTCCAGCAGGATCTCTATCTACTCATGGGCGAGCTGGCTACCCCCCCAGAAAACTATGAGAAGATCGGGCTACGCATTACCGCTGAGCATGTGCAGCGCCTGGAGACCGAGGCCGAGCAGCTGAAACGCGAGGTAGAGATTCCTAACCGCTTCATTATCCCCGGCGACACACCCGATGGGGCGGCCCTTGATTTCGCTCGCACCGTGATCCGCCGCGCTGAACGCCTGGCGGTGAAACTGCTCCACGATGGTGTGATCCACAATAGCGAGGTAATCCGCTATCTGAATCGCCTTTCCGATGTGGTTTTTATCCTCGCACGCTATGTTG
The DNA here is from genome assembly GCF_001748285.1 of Thermogemmatispora onikobensis. Classification (NCBI taxonomy): domain Bacteria; kingdom Bacillati; phylum Chloroflexota; class Ktedonobacteria; order Thermogemmatisporales; family Thermogemmatisporaceae; genus Thermogemmatispora; species Thermogemmatispora onikobensis. The sequence goes on from NZ_BDGT01000075.1 coordinate 15,151, forward strand.
AGGTACGCTCTTCGCTGGCAACGTTGCCAGGCACCGAACCACGCCAGGCCCCTGACTCACCCTTAGCCGGGTAGACTACTTTCAATTGGTGGCATCCTTTTTTCCTGGCCAGATCTACCAGACTGCAACAAAACGGCTCGCCTGGGCATTACTTCCTGTGAGGGATCTAATTTTTCCTTTCACCTGGTGATGGGAACATATGAAGACTCTGGAAGATGAGTCTCGGCTGACGATCGAGGCCTGCCACGGCTCAACAGCAGCCTTCGAGGCTCTGGTACTCTATTACGAGCCGCGCATCAGGCGCATGCTCTATAGTCTCACACATGATATACAATTAACTCAGGACCTTTGCCAGGAAACGTTCCTGGCAGCTTTTCGTGCTCTGCCACGTATGAAAGGAGAGGAGCTACAGTTTGCTCCCTGGATCTATCGTATTGCCTTGAACCAGCTGCGCAGTGAGTGGCGCCGCCGCCGTCGCATCACCTGGGTTCCCTTCACCAGTCCAATGGGACAGGGCGATGATTTCTCAGAATCGCCGCCCGAGGAAGCCCTCGTCAGCGACGAGCACTTTGAGGAGCAGGTGATGGAGCGCGATCTGGTGACCCGTGTGCTGGCTCAGCTCCCTCCGGCTTCCGCGGCCTGTCTACTCCTGGACGCCGAGGGCTTCTCTTATCGCGAGATTGCCGAGATTATGCAGGATTCGCTGCCAGCTGTGCGCAGCCGCCTGGCTCGCTCACGTCAGACGTTTCAGCAGGTCTATAAGCGGCTTGATCGAGGAGGCCAGTCATGAAGCGAAAAGAGCGACCTGACTCACCATCATGTCCTCTCAGCATCCACTGTCTGCGTCTACTCGATGAGCTTGATGTGCCAACGACACCGGCAAGCGTCGAGGGCGAGTCAGCTCCCTCAACCCTCCAGGAGGACGAGTTTGAGCTCCTGAGCCGAGTGCGGCGTCACCTGCCCGAATGCCAGATCTGTTCTCGCCTCGTTGCTCAGGCTCGCCATGAGCGTGATCATCAGCGCCAACTGTTGCGCCAGTTCCTGGAAGAGGCTGAACGCCGGACCCCTTCAACTCAGGAGCTAATCATACAGGCGATCCGCTCTGGTCAGGCATCAGCTGAGGCCGGGCCGGAATCGCTGGCGACGCTCAATCACTCCGACCACGGTGGGCCGAACCAGCATCGTCGGCTTCCTTTCGCTGTGCTCAGCCGGCTGCCCGAGTTGACTGCTCAACTACCTTCCCCGGCTCGTTCACCGCGACGCTCCCCGCTCCTGGAGACCCTGGCCCTGGTGGCCGTTATCCTGATCGTGCTCCTGTCAACCGGAAGTCTCAGCTATCTCTTGCTGCGTCAGGCTTCTTCCCAGGCACCCGCCTCCTCACCCCCAACCGCCATCTCTTTGAAAGCCACTTACCAGAGCCTGGCCTGGAAGGCAATCGCGGTGATCTATCCCTCCTCCAACAACGCTGGCCACTATGTCCTTTATAATTACGATCCCTTCAACGGCCATAAGCGTCTCTTGGCCAGCACTTGTTGCGACAGCTCTTCCGCTGTTGACGGCATCGCTCACAG
>NZ_BDGT01000076.1 GCF_001748285.1 Thermogemmatispora onikobensis
ATTACACAACTGAGGAACTGGCTCGTTCTGCAGTTGCCATCAGGCTTGCTGGAATGCCATAGGGCCTATCCACAAGTGATCGGATGGTAGGTCCTGCACGCGCCTCCGCCGGCAGTCGGCATCAGGCATCCGGCTATGCATGGGCCAGAATGGTCAAGGTCTGCACGTAAGCAAGGATGCGACTGACATCTCCGTTGGGCCGTGCGAGCCAGAAGAAATGCCCGGTTCTTCTTCGTCATCTCAACTGCCGTACGGCAAGTAACAGGGAGCTATGAGCGAATTACGATCAGAAACTATTGAGACAGGAGTCAAGACGAAGTACAGCCTTTCGGTCATTCTGCCTGCCCATAACGAAGAGGCAGCCATTGCCGGTACACTGCAAAATGTCCTGGAGACGCTGACCCCCTGGGTGCAAGACTTTGAGGTCGTAGTAGTCAACGACGGCAGCAAAGACAGCACCAAGGCTATTGTGGAGGCGCTGGCTGCTGCTGATCCGCGCATTCGGCTGATCAACCATCCGGTTAATCGCGGTTATGGGGCGGCTCTAGTCAGTGGCTTTGAGGCAGCGAGTAAAGATCTCGCCTTCTTCATGGACTCTGATGGCCAGTTCGATATCCGCGACATCGCACAATTTTTTCCGCTCATTGAGCGCTTCGACGCGGTCCTGGGCTATCGGATCAAGCGCCAGGACACCTGGATGCGCAAGCTCAATGCCTGGGGCTGGAAATGGCTCGTGCGTCTGGTTTTCGGCCTGCGCGTACGCGACATTGACTGCGCCTTCAAGCTCTACCGGTCACAGTTTTTCCGGGAGCACAAGCTAGAGACGCGCGGCGCCATGATCAACACAGAGATTCTCTACAAGTTCACTCGCGCAGGCTATACCTATACTGAGGTTGGCGTTCACCACCTGCCCCGCAAAGGGGGGAGAGCCACGGGGGCCCGACCGGAGGTTATTGCTCGGGCCTTTCGTGAGCTGATCTACTACGCCTGGAAGTGGCGAGCAGAGGAACGCCAGCAGAGGCGAGCCTATCGAGCGGTTCTACACGAATGAGGTAGAGAAAGAATGAGCGCGACCTTTGCCGAGCTCTATGCTCCTGCCCTGAAAGAGGTCTTTACCGTCCAGGCTCGCCAGCGTCTGGCCGAGGGCGTGGACGGCCTGGAGTATGCGCGCTCCTACGCTGAACGGGGCAAACCCGATTTTGTTCTTGCGTTCCTGCTCCTCGTGGAGGCCGAAGATGATCTCAAGCGGGAGCTGCTAGCCTATGCCTATGAGCGGCGTGCTGTCCTCTCCGAACAGAAAGCTGCCAGCTTTGCGCGGCAGTTCCGCCGCTCCTTCCCACTCGTACGCCAGAGCGCTCATCAAGATCGGCTAGCGGCTCAGCGCATCCGTGCCGGCCAACCGCTGCCGTCGCCACACGAACTGGCGCGGCTCTTCAACGAGCAGGAGCGGCTATAAAAAGAAGAGCGGAGTCAAAGCGAACGCAAAGGCGATAGCGCCCAGCGACCGCGACAGCGCGGGGTCGATCCGCCCGGAGTGGTCAAGGTAGTGAGTCTGGACCAGGGTGGAGCGACCCCTACTCTTCTCTTATGCGCGTATGCCCGCAGGCCAGCTATAAGCTCTGCCTATGCCTGCCCAGGAGCAGAGCTTTCGGAAGAAAGTGGCTCGCTGTTGGCCTGGGGTTCCTCTCCCTCATGGCCCGGCGTCTGATCATCCTGTGATGTGAGGCTCTCCTCGCGCTCACCGTGGCGTTTCCCGTTCGTCGTCGCCACTGCCACCACACTATCGCCGTCAGCAATCGTCATCAGGCGTGTTCCCTGAGTAGCGCGGCCCAGACGCGAGACATTGCTGATCTCCGTGCGGATCACCACCCCGCCGGCGGTAATAATCATCAAATCATTATCGAGATCAGTAATGATGCGGGCTGTAGCCACCGGACCAGTTTTCTCCGTCACCTTCGCTGTCAGCACGCCGCTGCCGCCGCGGCTGTGCGGTGGATACTCCTCGATAGGGGTACGCTTGCCATAGCCGCGCTCGGTCACCACCAACAGCTCGCTGTCGCGGGGAGTCAAATTGAGAGAGACCACGCTGTCGCCCTCTTCCAGCCGAATACCGCGCACCCCGCCGCTCATACGCGAGGCAGCCCGCAGCTCCTCCACGGTAAAGCGGATGGCCTTCCCGTGAGCGGTAATCAAGAGCACGTGGTCATCGGCGCGCGCCAGCTTCGCCCCGATCAAGCGATCGTCCTCCTCGAGATTCATAGCGATCAGCCCCTGGCGGCGCACGCTCTCAAACTCGCTCATGACTGTCTTCTTCACCTCGCCCTTGCGGGTTGCCACGATCATATAATCGCGACTGACCCCTTTGGGCACGGCCACGATAGCCGTCACGCGCTCCTGCTGATCAAGAGCAATCAGGTTAATCAGGTGCTCGCCCCGGGCCGTGCGACTGACATCGGGCAGCTCATAAACGCGGAGCTGATAGACGCGGCCCCGGTCGGTAAAGAAGAGCAAATGATCATGGGCGTGGGCCACCAGCAAATGGCGGACGGCATCATCCTCGCGTGTAACCATCCCGGTCACGCCCTTGCCGCCGCGGCGCTGGGCGCGGTACGTGCTGGAGGGGAGACGCTTGATATAGCCCTTCTCTGTCAGCGTCACCACCACTTCCTCGTTCGGAATGAGGTCCTCTTCCGTGAAGTCGCCGGCCTCTCCTTCGCTGATATCGGTGCGGCGCGGATCGCCGTACTTCTCTTTCAGCTCCTCCAGATCGGCTTTAATCAGCTTGCGCACTTCATTAATATCGCTCAGCACCAGGTTATAGTAATCAATATGCTGCTGAACGGTGCGTAGCTCCTCCTCGACCTGCTGACGCTCGAGGGCGGCCAAGCGAGCGAGGCGCATATCAAGGATGGCGCTGGCCTGGGCCTCAGAGAAACCGAACTGCGCCTGCAGCGTGCGATTCAGCTCAGCCTCCGTGCCCTGCGACTGGCGAATCGTCTGCAAAATGGCATCGAGGTGCTCGAAAGCCTTGCGGAAGCCTTCGAGGATATGCTTGCGAGCCTCAGCGCGAGCCAGCTCATAGCGGGTGCGCCGCGTAATCACCTGTTCACGATGGTTGATATAGTGCTGCAAGAAGCCTTTGAGCGTCAGAATGCGCGGTTGGCGATCGACCAGGGCCAGCATATTGGCATTAAAGGCGCTCTGCATCGCCGTGTACTTGTAGAGCGAATTGAGGACACTGGTCGGATTCGCATCGCGCTTCAGCTCGATGACCATACGCATCCCGCGGCGATCCGATTCGTCGCGCACCTCGGCGATGCCTTCGATCTTCTTGTCGCGCGCTAGCTCGGCGATCTTCTTAACAAGCTCGGCCTTATTAACCTGATAGGGCAGTTCAGTCACCACGATACTGGCGCGCCCACGCTCGTTCTCCTCGATATGGGTCCGAGCCCGGACGACAATGCGTCCGCGTCCATTGGCATACATATTGCGGATGCCCTCGCGGCCCTGGATAATGCCCCCGGTGGGAAAGTCGGGGCCAAGGATGATGCGCGAGAGGTCCTCAGTGGTGGCCTCGGGGTGATCGATCAGGTAGATGATCCCGTTACAGACCTCGACAAGATTGTGGGGAGGGATATTCGTGGCCATGCCAACGGCGATACCAGCAGAGCCATTGACCAGGAGATTGGGCAGGCGTGCTGGCAGGACGGTTGGCTCTTTCGCCTGGTTGTCATAGTTGGGCACGAAGTCGACGGTATCTTTGTCGATATCGCGCAGCATCTCGTCGGCGATGGGGGCCATTTTGGCCTCCGTATAGCGCATCGCCGCCGGAGGATCATCGTCCTGAGAGCCAAAGTTGCCTTGTCCTAAGATCAGCGGATAGCGCATCGACCAGGGCTGGGCCATGCGCACCAGGGTATCGTAAACGGCAACGTCGCCGTGTGGATGGTAGAGTTTGAGCACCTCGCCGACCGTACCGGCGCATTTGCGGAAAGGTTTATTGGCTTGCAGGCCCATCTGCTCCATGGCGTAGAGGATGCGACGATGCACCGGCTTGAGGCCATCGCGCACATCCGGCAGCGCGCGGCTGACGATGACGCTCATGGAGTAGTTCAGATAGGCTACGGTCATTTGTTCAACTATATCAACAGTTTTGACATTGCCTACTTCTTCCATCATGCAAAAATCCTCGAGCGAAAAAGAGAGATCAGCGCCAACGCTCAAGCGCTGCTGGCTGCCTCAGATGGGGACAAGACGAGCTGGATGGAGGCCAGATAAGGGTCGAGCCGGGCAAACCGGACCTCCTTCTCACACCCGCATTTTCTTATAGTATAGCATATCTGAGAGAAAATTGCGAATGGGGGCCAGAACTTCCCTATCGGGGATTGAAAACCCGCAGCTTTTCGCCCATCCAGTGCTATATTTCATAGCTGACATGTGGTATGATAGATGCTAGAGCGGGATTAAAAGAGGCTTGTATAGCGCTGTACGGTAGGCGTCCTGGACACTGCCCAGGGGACGACACTGCAGTGCTGCTAGCGATTGGGCTACGGCTGATGCCATTAGAGGGAGAAGGGTAAGCAAAACAATGGAATGGCATCTCACTCTTCAGACGGCCTTATTCATCCTGCTGGTGCCGATCTTTCTCTGGCTCGGCTACCGTCGGGGATGGCGTCGTGAGCTGTTCCTCTTGCCGTTTGTGCTGGGGGCAGTGCTATTTCTCATCCTGAATGTGGGGCGAGGGCTGACACAGTTTCTGACCCAGCTTTTTGTTGATCAGCCTGGCATCAGCCCCTCGCCGCGGGCGGTGACCATTGTCACCGTGCTTTGTCTAGCGGGCATTATTGCAGCGGGCTATCTCCTGGGCAACCGCCTCTTTCCCAAGCCGAGCGCGCCCCAGGATCGCGTCCTTGGTCTTGGCCCGGCCTTTATCACTGGCTGTGTCGCGGTCTTCTATCTCACGACCCTGGTTTTTCCACAGACCCAGGCGGTGATGCTAGGTCAGGGCTTCATTCTGCTGGATCAGTATCATCTAGGCTACTATGCGCTAGCGCTCTTTATTATCATCGCTGTTGTGGTCGTCATCCGGCTGGTCACGGCCAGTAGTGGCAAGAAGAAGTAGCAGGCAGGGGCTGAGGTCGTGAGTGGGGTAGGAGGAAAAGATGAGCAGGCAAGCTCGGGTCTTTGAGTGAAGCCAGGAGGAGGCGACCCAGTGCGGATGACCTGGCGTGTCATCTGCCACGCTGCCGAGGTGAGTGAGCGATGAGCAAGAAAGACGCCAAAACCATTGCTGCCGAAGAGCAAGAGAAAGACGATCCCTGGCGCTCCGGGCGAGCGCGCTGGAACATTCGTCAATTCCGACGAGGGCGAGACAGACGCTGGCACTTTCCCGGCCAGCAGCCCGATGAAGTTGTTCGACTGGTGGTCCGCAAGCACAAGGTCTTTCTGTTGAAGCCGGCTATGCCTACCATTGGCCTGGTTCTGGCCTTGGGACTGGTGATCTGGGCCAGCACTCGTCAGCCGGCCTTGGGAGGACTGTGGCTTGCCCTCGAGGTGATCATTTCACTGCTGATGCTGGCTGCTTTCGGCTGGTTTCTGTGGAAGGACTTCCTTGCCTGGTGGTTGGAGACCTACATCATCACCAACAAGCGCATTATCAGTTCGCGGGGAGTGCTCCAACCGGTGCGCCAGCAGATCGAGATCAGCAAAGTCAACCAGGTTGGTATTGACCAGGACAGCCTGCTCAGTCTCTTACTCTCCTATGGCAACGTGCATCTGTATCTGACCGGCGGCGACTTCATTATGAAGGATGTGCCTGCGCCGCAGAAGGTCAAGGATGCTATCGAGGGGCTGAGCGCTGAGGTCAAGGGCAATAAGAAGCCAGAGGAGAAACCGCTTGCTCCCCGTGATCAAGACCTGACCCGTGTGCTGGAGCAACTTGCCAAAGGCAAGGAAGTGCCCAAGCTCCAGGATGCCGATGAGCGCTATCCGTTGCGCCATCCCGACCGCGTGCGTGGTCCCAGGCGGACCTTTGGTGGTCCCCTGCACATTCCCTGCGATGTCCATTACGCCTCGGGTGAGTTCACCGTTGAGTACATTCAGCGCTCGCGCTATGTACTCTACCGCAACCTGGCTCTGCCGCTCTTCTTCTTCATCTGCATTCCTCTCCTGGCGATACGTGTCTCGCAGCTTATCCCCGCAACCTGGTATCTGGTCGCCCTGATCGAGGTCGTACTCCTGCTGGTCATGGGCTTGATCTACGTCAACTACGTCGATGATGTCTACATTCTGACGAACCGCCGCATCATCGACATCCAGCGTCGCCTGATTTTCCTCTATGAGGCGCGGGTTGAGACCGAGTACAAGAACATCCGTGACATCAAAGTGACGGTCTCCAGCGTCATAGAGCGGCTACTTGATATAGGGAATGTCTACATTGAGACCCCTGGTTCCAGCGCTGACATCGTCCTTTCCACGGTCGACCATCCTTTCCTGATTCAGGACAAGATCTACTCGATCAAGGGGTACAAGGATCGGGTAGATGCCGTCTCTAAAGAAAATGCCAGCAAGAAGGAGCTACAGACCTGGTTTGCGACGGTCCTGGCAACGCTCGAAGGGAAATGGCTCAACTATGGCACACCCAATCTGCAGCGCCTCGATTATTGGTCGGCGGTTGAGCGTGCCAGTGAGTTTGGCCTGCGAGTTGTGGCTATGGGGGAAGACACATCGTATCCCGATTTACCGCCGGGACTGGTTGTGCGCCAGAATCCTCCACCCGGCACGGTCATCAGCCAGGGGGGCGAGATCCAGGTCTACCTGAGCAGGCGGTCTTGACTGGCTACGACCGTGCATTGCCTGGCATACAGGCAGTTGGTCTAGAGTGCCTGTGGTGCCTGGGCAGAAGGCCGCAACGCAAAAGAGAGAGAAAGCGCTGCGCCGGCAGGCTAATCCTCCTTCCCCATAAGGGAGGAAGCTAGCGCGCCGGTGCAGCGCTCTTGTTATACAAGATCAGAGAGCAAGGTCAAAAGGATTTGCTCACTCAGGAAGATATCCTCTCGCTCAGGCGAGCGACTTGAACTCAGCGCATGTTCCCACGTATGAGCAAAGCCACGCACTCGATATGGTAGGTTTGGGGGAACATATCGATAGGTTGGGCGGCGATCAAGCGATAGCGATCGCCGGCGCAGAGCGTAGCGATATCGCGCGCCAGCGTGCTTGGATCACACGAGACATAGCAGATAGCCCGTGGAGCCAGAGCCAACAAGCCCTGTAGGGCCTTCGGGTGGCAGCCGGCGCGTGGTGGGTCGATGACAGCCAGATCGATGCGCTCGCGGCGATAGTGAAGCTGTCCAAGCAAGCGTTCGAGGGTGCCCTCGATCGTCGTAATATTGCTCTGATTATTGAGCAAAGCGTTGGCCCGTGCATCGGTGACGGCGCTGGGCTGTGACTCGATAGCGATCACGCGGGCGGAGTGATTAGCCAGGAAAGCCGAGAAGAGGCCAACGCCGCTATAGCCATCCAGGACCACATCGCTGCGACGTGGCTCCAGCATGGCCAGGGTGCGCTCGATCAAAGTCGCGGCCTGAGTAATATTCACCTGGAAGAACGAATCGGCGGAGACGCGGAAGCGCTTGCCGAGGACCATATCGGTGAGGAACTCCTGTCCCACCACCACGCGACCGAAGCGTCCGCCGACGCGCTCGATAATGACTCCGACGATGCCGGGAGCGATTGTAATCAGCTCATGGGCCAGCTGTTGAGGCGCCTCGATGATCGAGCCGGGGCGGGCCTGGATTGTCAGCAACGTAGGCACAGCCCTGGCCGTTTCGCCGGAGCCGCCGGCGGGGCTGACAGTGCCGACGGCGCCGCGGATCGTAAACTTCTGGATCATCTGGCCCAGGGCATCCCCGAAATACTTCAACAGTTTGGCGCGCACGCGCTGATAGACCATATCCAGGGCGGGGTGCAACAGGGGGCAGTCCTCCAGGTCCTGGACGTCGTGGCTATCGGTCAGCTGGAAACCGATCTCGCAATTGGGACCGGTCGAAAACTGAGCGATATTGCGATAGTGCCAGGGCGAGATGCCAGGGGGCATGCCGATAGTCGGGTGGACCACCGCATCGGGCTGCTTACCGATACGCACCAGCAGCTGGCGGACGATGTGAGCCTTCCAGGTCAGCTGGGCGGGATAAGCGATATGTTGCCACTGACAGCCGCAGTCAGTCAGCTGAGGATAGCGCGGCTCTACTCGCTCTGGAGCAGGGCGTAAGACCTCCAGCAGCGCCGCTCGCGCATGACCGCGACGTTCTTCAACGATTTCCACACGAACACGTTCGCCGGGAATGCCACCGGGTACAAAAAGGACCCGTCCCTCGTATCTTCCGACGGCGTCGCCTCCATAGGCAAGGTCTGTCAATTCAACGTCGATGCTCATAATCACCTCGGCGGCCACCTGCACTCTAGAGGCTTGCGTCCCTGCAAAGGTCCTGATCGGTTGCGCGCATGACTGCGGGGGCAGGCCCTACGAGCGCATCGATTGTGCCGTCCCATCTTTCCAACATTGTAACAAACCTACACTGTTGTGCAACAGCAGGGGTGAAGAAGGAGGGGCCGTACGTACCCCCTCTTCTGAGCTTGGGAAGGGGGGGCCCGCAAGCGACGGGCCCAATCAGTAATACGCCCCTATTATACAGGATGTCGCACAGTCAGGCGATGGTTAGTTGTGACCAACCCCCATCTCTCCCTGCTACGAGCGGTGGTCGGGCGGACAAAGAACTGGCTAACCGGGAAGGAGCCGGACCACGTCTAAAGCATGAGCGGGTAGCGAGGCAGGCCATAGAGCCGGGTGCCAAAGCGGCTCAGGAGGGCTGCACCCAGACCAAGCAGGCCTGCGCCCAGGCTCACCAGCCAGCCGAGAAGAGGGAGAGAGCTAGCCAGAGTCAGGATGACGAGTCCCACCGCCACCTGGATCAAGCGGGCGTGCCGCTGTGGAGCGGACGTCTGTAAGAGTCGTTCACCGATCAACAGGCCGAGGGCAACCATGCCCAGCGCCCACCCCGCAATCAATCCTACAGCCACTATAATAGCCAGCGGAATAGTAATGATCAGGGTACTCAACAGTAGGATGAGGGCCGGGGCTAGAATTGAGCTGAGCAGGCCCACGAGTAGGCTGCGCCCGGCGCAGGTCTGGATTGTCGTACGCACCAGCATCACGTGCTCAGGAAAGAGCCAGGTAAGCAGCAGACCAAGCCCTACCCAGATCAACAGGGAGAGAGAAGGGAAGCTGAAGCTCAAGGAGCTGGGGAAGGGCCAGATCAAGTGCTGCGAGCGGTCAATGAGGGTGCCATCGATCTGGGCATTGCGCTCCCGGGACCAGCGGGCATTGTAGAGGTGGATAGTGCCGTGAACGTGGGAGCCGCTCTGCAGGCTGACTGCGCCGCCGTAGAGGTTCACATCCCCATTCACTGTCCCCTCGATAATCACATTGCCGCTAAAAGCCACTACATTGCCATTCACTGTGCCATTAATGGCAACCGTACCACCGAAAGAGATAAGATCACTGCAGAGCACCTGATTGCTGGCAACCAGGAGATTACCACCGATGAACGGCCCATGTCTGGTGCACTGATCACCCCCTCCTTGGAACTCTTGCTGAGGAGTCACAAGGGGCGCGGCGAAGGTCTCCCTCGGAAAAAGCGCTCCTGTGAGAAGGAGCAAGAGGAGGCAGAACATCACCAACCCCATGCAGCTAGCTCCCGCAAGCAAGAGCCACAGCTGTCGTTTCCGCGTAGGCTTAAGCATCGGCTCCCGATCCCCTCGCTCTCAATGTCGACAAGCGGCCAGGCTTCAATGCTGGCTGGCTGGCTGCTTTCAGTTCAGACTCCAGCCAGTCGGTGAGTGAACCAGTCAGACCTCCAGCAGCAGGGCTGGCTGGCGCTGTCCGCTTTGCCCCCGGCCTGTTCCTTGCTGACTTTCTTCCTTCTCTCGCTTGCGGTTTGACGGCCTGGTCAGGCCTCTTGTGGAACGCGCATGAGGCGCAGCCACATCGCCGCTAGCAGGAGCAGGAGGAAGGCTAGAGCGGCCAGTAGCAGATTGTCTTGCGAGACAAAGCTCAGACCAAGGCGCAGATAGGTGAGCGCCACCAGAGAAACATCAACAACATCGCTCAGCAGTAGCAGCGTTCTGACCAGTAGCTCGGGTTGATTGAAGAAGAGCAGGAATAACAATACAGGAATGCTGGCAGTCAGAATAAACAGCGAGACCATGAACAAAGAGCTTAAGGTCTGGAGACGTGCCAGGCGAGTGCGTTGCTGTTGGTGCAGCTCCTCAAGCTGGCGTGTCGTACGCTGGCGCAGGTAGATGGCCTGCATGATCTGTTCAGTAGAAAGGTTGCAAGAAACGGGCGAGAAATTCCCGTGCAGAGTCCGCTTCAGCTGCTGCTGCTGCTGCTCATAGTGCCGGCAGGCGGGACAATGAGCCAGATGAGCAAGAACCTCGGAGCGTCGGCGGGCCGTCTCGGCCTCGCTGTCGCTGTGCTCCTCAGTCAGCCATGCTCTAGCGTCGCGGCAGCGCATCGACCTCTCCCTCCTTTGCATCTTCCTGCTGCATATAGCGCGCGAGCAGCTCACGTGCTCGGTGCAGGCGTGCTTTCACCAGGGCGGGTGTCAGCTTGAGTGCGCTGGCAATCTCCTCATAGGATAGATCGTACCAGTAGCGCAGGACAATCACCGCGCGGTACTTGGCCGGGAGACGCTGCAGATAGCGCTGAATCTCATCATGCTGCTCACCCTCTAGCGCAGACTGCTCGGGGCTGCTGCCGTGGTCGATGATCCATTCAAGGAACGGCACTTCTTCCAGCGATCTGGCCAAAAAGCGCCGCCGCCTGAACTGGTCGATGGCCAGATGTGAGGCGATCGAGAGCAGCCAGGTGCTGAACTTATGAGCAGGCTTGTAGCTGGTCAGTTGCATGTAGGCACGGACGAAGGCTTCCTGGGTGACATCCTCGGCCTCAGTCACGTTGCCTAACATACGGTAGGCCAGGTTGTATACTGCATCTTTGTAGCGCTCGACGAGCACGCTGAAGGCATCTTGCTCGCCTGACAGCACAAGCTCGACCAGCGCCGTATCGCTGATCGCCTCCACAGCTGCCCCTTGTACCTGTCCGTGCAGGAGCTGCTCCCCCGTGACGGCTCCCTGTCCACTTTGTGTATGGCTCCGGCTGGAAATAGCCTCTGCGCTTTCCTCGGGCCGACTTCCTCGCTTGCGACGTATATGGCGCGCTGGTTGGGCCACTGCTCCAAGACTCAGCGCTCCTGATGCTCGTAGTGTCGAGTCCATCTTTAGCTGTCCGCTCGTTTCCTTTTCGACCGCTTTATCTATATATAGAAATGGATTGAAAGGTCCTTCTATAGCGAGATACGAGCGGTGACTAAAAAAGTTGTAATCTTTTGGCAAGTGTAGCACGAGGGAGGAAGCTCTGGCAAGGGGTGGTCTAGTCCTGGGAGATTCGGCTGGCCGACCATGTGAGTATCCATTGAACCTGCTCATCAGTGGCTCGGCGTCTGGCGGGATCGAGTGAGACGGACGTCCTGTAGTAAGGACAAAAAGGCTACAGGACGTCCGTTGCTTCCCTTTGGTATGTGCCGCCTGGTGGACAAGCAAGGCGAAGGGAAGAGGGGAGTGGTGGTGTGAGAGCGCTAGATGCTGATATCCCAGATGGTTTGGCCGCTCTCCAAGAGGTCGCTCACGAAGGCCAGGGTGTAGTGGTGCTCTGAGCGAGGAACCTCGTAGGCCAGGGTGCCGCGGATTTGCCCGCCGGCTTCAACCTTGCCATCGGGTGTCTTGGGGGCCGAAGTGACAATGGCAAAATCCATCTCCTGGCCGCTGCTGTCTCTCAGGGTGAAGTTCGCGGCAGAGGAGACGACCTGCTCGCTGCTGCTGAGGTTCTTGAGCGAGACGTCGATGAGCAGGTAGGTATTGCCGGCTTTGGGGTGGCTGAACTCATCGCCGTCGCTGGTTTTGACCCCGAGCACGGTCACCTGCCAGCTGTCTCCTACCTTGACGGCCTGGCCGACTTTGAAATGCTGTGTCGCGGGAGCGCTTGTGGACGCGCTCGTCTTGTTGGTAGTGCTCGAAGAGGACGGAGTAACTGCTGTCCCTGTGTTGCTGCTCGTGCTCCCATCACAGGCCAGCAGGGCCACGATGAGAAGGCCCACTCCTATCACCAGACTCAACGCACGCTTCATCTTTCGATCAACCTCCGTTCTTTCAGATGGGCTAGTAGATCCTGGGAACCATCTTCCCAATCGCTCAACGTTCGTCGCCGTAATTTTTATTGCTCAGGTTTTCCCATTAAAATGGCTCAGTAAGCCCCCGGAAAGCATCTTTAAACATGAAAATATGGGCCAATTGTGACTGAAAAGGCACATTTTCTACTTGATTTCATGACTTCTGGCCCGCACGGGGGGGCCGGATGGGCGTGAAGCAAGCGGCCAATGGTGGGCAGACCGCTTGCTTCACGCCCTGGGGAGCAGGTACGGAAGTCTCTCAGAAGACAGAAAGAGAGAAGGTCGGATGTCGACGCTGCGGTCAAATGGTTAGCTGGCTCAGGGGAGTGTGTTAGCTTTGGGTTTTGGGAGGGCTGTGTAGCCCAGGGGATCAGGGTCAAAAGGGTCGATCTGAAAGGCAAAGGTGCCCTGGGGTGAGCTGGTTGGGGAAAGGGCTGAGTGGGCCTGTGGAGCTGTGTGGAGCGGGAAGAGGGAACAGGTGGGGCGAGTGGGACTCGAACCCACACGGGGGTCTCACCCCAGGGGATTTTAAGTCCCCTGCGTCTACCATTTCGCCATCGCCCCATCGTCTCCTGGCTGACCAGGCGGCGGGCACCTGTAACATCTGTCCACGCCTGGACACTGCGCCACTTCGGCCTTCTGTTCCACCCTGGCACTCGAGCGGGACACAGCCTTGTGGTCAGCTTTAAACTCTGCAATGCTACAGATCCCAGTGCAATTCTAGCAGATCTTAGGGGAGAGGACAAGTCAGCTTCCACCGCTTCAAGAGGCGAGTAATCTCCGGCTTCATCGATCCAGGCCGTCAGCTCAGCTCTCTTTCTTTGCCTACCAGGGGCAGGAAGCATGATGATCAAGGCCGGATTTACTGATTGGCTCCTGTCAAGACGCAGGAGCAGGGGCTTGTCCTGGGCTGGGCCGCCTTCCGCTATGGGGAGGCTGAGCCGATACGCTTCTAGCGAGCAGCTTGAGGGGCAATTTGTCAAAGGCGGCGGTGGCTGTATTGACGTGCCTTTTTATCTGCGGCATAATACCAGAGTGATCGTTATACATGTACATGACATGTAAGTGGGCGGAACGCAACAAATGACAAACGAAGCAGGCACTCAGAGTCTTTCCGCTGAAGGGCAACAGCGAGGCACGTATGAGGTGATCGTGGTTGGGGCAGGCCATGCCGGCTGCGAGGCCGCCCTGGCCAGCGCGCGTATGGGCCGTAAGACACTGCTACTCACCATGAACCTGGACAGCATTGCGCTCATGCCCTGCAATCCCTCAATGGGTGGACCAGCGAAGGGGCACCTGATCAAGGAAATCGATGCCCTTGGCGGCGAAGTTGGGCGCAACACGGATCGCACCTTCATTCAGATCCGCTTACTCAACACTGGCAAAGGGCCAGCGGTCCAGGCCCTGCGCGCTCAATGTGACAAGCAGGCCTATCGCCTGGCGATGAAATTTGCATTAGAAGCTCAGCCTCATCTTGAGCTGAAGCAGGCGACGATCACGCACTTTCTCTATGAGCAGGGGCAAGACGGACGCCCGGCTATTCGCGGGGTCGTGACCAGTACCGGCTGGCAGTATGAGGCGAAGGCGGTTGTGCTGACAACGGGCACTTTTCTCAATGGGCGCCTCGTGGTGGGCGAGAAGACGCAGCCGGGCGGACGCGCTGGCGAGGGTCCCTCGCTGGGAGTCGCCGACTCGCTGCGTGCCTTTGGCCTGGAGGTGCGCCGTTTCAAAACCGGAACACCGCCACGCATCGATGCGCGCACCATCGATTTCAGTCAGACTGAGCCGCAGCCGGGCAGCCGCGTTCCCCTCTATTTCTCCTGGGATGAAGCCGCCCGGGCCGATGTGCAGCTGCCCGGCGGGCGGCCTAATCCGGTCTATCCGGTTACCGATGAGGATCTCCACGGCTGGCGTCCGCAGTTGCCTTGCTATCTGGTGCGCACCAACGAGCGCACCCATGAGGTGATTCGCTCCAACCTGCATCGCTCTCCTCTCTTCAATGGCCTCATCGAAGGCATCGGGCCCCGCTATTGTCCATCGATCGAGGATAAGGTGGTACGTTTCGCTGAAAAGCCCTCCCATCAGGTCTTTTTGGAGCCGGAGGGTTGGCGCACGGGCGAGGTCTACGTGCAGGGGATGAACACCAGCCTTCCCGAGGATGTGCAGCTGGCCATGCTGCGCTCTATTCCGGCCCTGGAGCGCGTGGAGATTGTCCGCTTTGGATACGCCGTCGAATACGATTATGTTCCCCCTTATCAGCTCATGCCGACCCTGCAGACGCGGGCCGTAGCCGGCCTCTTTCTGGCCGGCCAGATCAACGGCACCTCGGGCTATGAGGAGGCGGCAGCCCAGGGGATGATGGCCGGCATCAATGCCGCTCTCTATGCCCGCGGTGAGGCGGGCTTCGTCCTGGGCCGACACGAAGCCTATATCGGCGTTCTCATCGACGACCTGGTCACTCGTCCCCTCAGCGAGCCCTATCGCCTGCATACTTCGCAAGCCGAGTATCGCCTCCTCCTGCGCGCCGATAGCGCTGATCTGCGCCTGAGCGACTACGCCTATCGCCTGGGCCTCATCGATGAACAACGCTATGCCCAAGTGCTGCACAAGCGCGAGCAGATTGAGCAGGCCCTGGGACGCCTGAGCAAGGTGATCTTGACTTCCTCGCGCAGTGTCGAGTCTGCCGCGCGCGAGGTTGGCATCGCTCCGCTTGGTCAGATGACCTCGGCTCGCGATTTGTTGCGGCGTCCCGAGGTGCACTATGGACAGGTCGCAGAACTGGCCCGCCTTGCCTTCCAGAACGAAGAGCGCGCGAACGCTGAGCCGCCTTTGCCCGCACTTCCCCCCGATGTCGCGCAAGAGGTTGAATTACAGGTTAAATACGAATATTATGTTCAAAAACAGCAACAGTTGGTTCGGCAGGCTCAGCGTCTTGAGGGACTCCTCATTCCCGAGGGTCTTGATTATCAGAGCATTCCCCACTTACGGACGGAAGCGCGGCAGAAGCTGGCCCGCTTGCGCCCACGCACGGTTGGACAGGCCTCACGTATTGAGGGAGTCACGCCGGCGGATATCGCTATTCTGATGGTCTATGTGGAGAAGCTACGAGCGGCGACGAAAGCTGTCTCGTAATAGGTGCCCCCGGTCAGCAAAGCAAGGGGCGAGGGCAAAGCACAGAGGGAGGAGAACGGTGATCAACCTCTGGCGCATTGTTGATGGACCGTGGTAAGTAGAGACGACCGTCGGTTGTCCTGGCCTGGAGAGGGATGCAAGGAGGCATGGCATGCGGCTACTGCTTAGGCTACTACGCTCCTTTGCTTCTATAGCGATGTGTCCGAACAGCATGCTCATCCTGCCGGGCCGTGAGGCAGAGCGCAGCCCAAAGCTGGATGGACTGCGGACCTTCCCCGTTCCCGGCGGCTGAGCACTATGTGCTGAAGAGGGGAAGAACTGTGTATATCCTTGTGGTTGATGATAGCCAGTTTACAACTGCGCTGGTGCAGTTTGCCTTGAAACAGGAAGGCTACGAAGTTGAAGTCACGGACAACCCTCGTGGGGCCATGCAGATGATCCAGAAGCGCGAGCCTGACCTGTTGATCCTCGACATTGCCATGCCCTATCAGAGCGGTTTCGAGTTTACTGCCAGGTTGCGAGCGGAGGGTTACGATATTCCTCTGATCTTCATGACCGCCCAGGATAGCATGGAGTCTAAGCTCAAAGGCTTTCATATTGGGGCTGACGACTATATTTGTAAGCCTTTCGATCACCAGGAGCTGGTCGCGCGTGTCCAGGCTGTGCTTCGTCGCATCAAGCGCAGCAAACACAGTGAAGGTCAAAGTATCCGCGTTGGCCCGATCGAGCTGTTCCCGGCTGAGCTACAGGTGGTGATCAATGATCGCGTCAAAGTGCCATTGACCC
>NZ_BDGT01000077.1 GCF_001748285.1 Thermogemmatispora onikobensis
ACCCCCAAGAGTTATAACTAATTGCTATATTGTATAACACGCAAAGGCCTCCTTTGTCAAGGACAGCGGCTACTGGCAGATAGAGCGGAGCCATTCGTTTATAGAAAAACGCAGGCAGAGGAGCCACTTCCAAAACGATGGGGGGGAGGCAGAGAAAGGGGGCACAAAGATAGAGCAAAGATATAAAAGCACGCCTGCAGGAGATCAGCTTTGGGTCCGGGGTAGGGAGGGCTCGCGCGCAGCTGAAGGTGTCTGAGCAGACCCTAACGGCAGGGCAGGAGCTGGCAAGCAGGAGGGCAAGCCTTTGACGGTCTCCGCGAGGGCGAGGAGGGCCACGAGCCGAGGGAGGCGATCAGGCAAGCCAGACTGAGCGAGCAAAAGGTGGCATTGAAGCCACCGCCCCGCTCAGGTCATCCACTCCTCGGGGGTCTTGATCCGCACGCCGCCATCGCTGCGCATCTTCATCAATCTGGCATCCTGCTCCATACGAGCGCGCAGTTGGGCCATAGATACCCGATGCCAATAGGCTGCCGGGAAAAGGCCGATGCCCAGGGCCAGAGCTGCCGCGATCTCTGCGCGATTGAAGCTCAGGCCGGGCGGCAAATGAAAGGGGATAGAGGTTAGCACGCCCAGGTGGAAGAGGAGCACAACGCAGAAGACGGCCAGTTCAATCAAACCAGCCCCGATATAGGACAGCACTTCTGTCTTCTTCCGCTTGCGAAAGACAATGACCAGCCCAAGGTTGAGCAAGAACAGGAACGCTGTGATAATCAGCGTCAGCCAGACAAAGATCGCTCTCAAAATACTGCCTCCAGCCACAGGCCCACAAGTGGGCAAATTTCACTTCAGGAAAAACGACGATGTTCCCCGTTACTAGAAAACGATCAGCTCAAGGAGTTGTCACGAGCAGATTGGAGAAAGCCACCTCCGTTCCCTTCAGGTTCACAAGCAGCCCCAGCGAGCCAGAAGGAATCGAGCCATCTTGAGCTGTTCCCACCTTCTTGCCATTCACGTAGAAAGTAAAGTTCTTGCCGCTCGCCACAATTTTGATCGTATTGGTGGCCTTCGACCCATGTCCCTGGTGGTACTCCTTACCAAAGCTCTTCGACCAGATCTTTGTCCAGCGATTATCTTCCGAGGCGGAGCTATTAAACTTCCAGAACTGGTATTCGCCATCACTGGTGTTGCGCACCTCGAAGGCGTAAAACTGAGTCGTTACCTTGCCTCCCTTGGACTGCTGGCTGTAGCGGACAATCATACCAAACTGGTTATTGATCGAGCCATCATCTCCTTTGATCTCCTGCATCGTCAAGGTATAGGCCAGCGAGGTGCTCAGCAATGGCCCGGGAGCGTCGGGCAAGATGGCCACCGCCATATTGTTATCGTCATTGTTAATGATGTGATAGGCCCCGTTCTTGAAGACAAAGAGGCGTGAGCCGCTGGTGGCAACAGGCCAGTTGTGGATATTCTGAGCCAGCGGGTCCTCCATGATCACACTGGGCGTCGGCGTCCCTTTGACCGCTGCGGTTCCTGTTGCGGCCACCGCGGTGACAGCTCCCTTTCTCGCTTGAGGTGCCGGATTAGCGTGCAGGCGGGAGAACATGAGCAAGCCGGAGCCGGTGAGCACTACCAGCAAAACGACCAGCAAGATGAGCAGATTGCGCTTCTCTCTCCAGAGCAAGGTGGGAGAGAACCTCGGCTGCTGGGCCGGGCTGCTCTGAGCGGGGGAAGATTGCCCAGACTCAGTCAGGACGGGCAGCATACTGGTCACGTAGCGTCCCGGCTGGCCCGCGACAGGAATCTGCACCAGGCGCAGAGCGCCGGTTAGGGCCGCTGTATTCTTGCTACCACCGGCCTCAACAAAGGGCAAGGGACCCAGGGCGCCGGTCGTTGTTCCGGGAAGAGTGCTGGTGGCGCCGGGGAGCGGGCTAGTGAAGGGAGTAAGGACCCGCGTGACATTGGGAGAGAATCCTGTACCTGTAAAGGAAGTCGGCGCCGGTGTGGGAAAAGGTAGCTGGACCTCTGGCGCCTCCGGGCTAGCGGAGAAGGTTGCTGGAGAGGCCCCCTGCTGAGCGAGCGGCGCCTGGAGACCTTCGCCAAAGGCGGAGGTGTCGGTCATCTGCTGGCTTTGGAAGAGAGCGGCTTGATTGAGGGCCATCGTTGGTGCCCCAGCCCCCGCATCAGCCATAGCGCTGGCGCCAGCCGAGGATGAGGAGAAGGCAGCAGAGCCGAAGGGGGATGGAGACGACGTTACACTGGCCGAAGGCAGCTGGGTCTGAAACGGCTGTCCCTCGCCTGGGAAAGGCATCTGAGTCACCTGCATCTCGCCTGCCTCTGGGCCAGTCGGCATGGCCGTCTCCGCCTGGAGGCGAGCGGCACTTAGCAGGCCGAGCTTACGCACCGGACGCGAGCCGAGCGCCCCTGTGCCAGCGGCAGTCTCTCCCCCACTGGGCAGGGCATTACCTGCTGCCGCCTCCTCCCCAGGTCCTGGTTGCGGCTGGGGAGCAGCATAAGCAGCGGCATTGGCAACCGGGTCCGTCGCATTCTGCGCGCTCTGTTGCTGCCAGATAGGATCAAAGAGACTTCGTCGTGGTGGGCGTGACTGATCTGGACTCTGAGATGGATGCATCCCCTGCTGTCCTCCCTCTCGTGACAAAGTGCCTGCTAGCCAGTGCTGGTGTCAACGTCTGGCGGAAGGTGGCAACCAGCTTCAGTTTCAGGGACAGCCAGTGCCAGTGCCGTCGCCAACAGATCGAGAGTGCCCCGTGCAGTTTGCGCTGAACGGCGATGGCCCCTTGTATTCTGGCTGTTGGCTGTTGATCTTGCCGGAAGCCTTCCAGGAACGCAGGAAGCAGCGCAGGAGCGAGAAAGGTCATAGGAGGAAAAAGCGCCTTCACCACTACTGGCCACGACCAACAACCAGCTCTGTTCCCTGCCCTGTCTGCCCTACCAACGAGCCATTTTCCTCCCCCCCTCCCAGGAAGCCACCCCGCAGGGTACCTGTTTCCATACCAATCCAGGATCATCCCACGCAGTGCTTCAGCGTCCATTGCATCCTCGGTTAATTGCGCGTAATCAGCAGATTCTTAAAAGCGACCTCCGTCCCGTTCAGATTGACCAACATACCCACGGTACCCGAAGGAAGCGAGCTATCCTTCGTCTGACCCACGACCTTGCCATTGACAATGAAGGTAAAGTTAGAGCCATTGGCAAAGACCTTCAAGGTATTAACGTTCTTGGGTCCCTGTCCCTGGTGAAATTCGCTTCCAAACTTCTTGCGCCAGATCGGTGTACCCCAGGCATTATTGGGGCCACGGCTATCATCATACTTATAGAAGCGGTACTCGCCGCCCTTGATGTTCTGGACCTCGAAGCTATAGAAGGTCGTTACCGTTTTGCCACTGCGCGTCTGCTGACTGAAGCGCAGAATCAGGCCGAACGAATTGTTGATATTCGCATCGTCGCCCTTAACCTCCTGCATGGTCAAGCTATAGCCCGTCGGTCCTGTGAAAGGAGCAGACTGGAGGACAACGGCGATCCCCTTCTGGCTATGGTTAGTGATATGATAGGCGCCATCCTTAAAGGCATAGGTATCCGCAGGAGTCGTCGGCCAATCATGAACATTCTGCGACAGCGGATCAGAGAAGAGCACATCACTGGCATTGGCCGCGGTGGCCATCGGCGAGGCTGTTGACTGCAGCCCCGGAGTCGCGCTTCCCTGTGGTTCCATTTTCTGGCCGCTATGCAGATGGCCTAATAGCAGCAGACCGGAGCCAACCACCAGGATGAGTGCCGCCACAATCAAGGTGACCACCATGCGGGCCCGGGTCCGCCGACGCTCGCCCCTGGCAGCGCTTTTCCCCTGCCCCGTACCGGGCGTGGCCAGGGGGAGCAGGCCGGTGACATAGCGACCCGGCTGGCCGGCGACGGGCACTTTGACCACCTTGACGGGGCCGGTCAATTTCACCAGAGGCGAGGTGGCCGTTTGCTGGGCCACTGGAGCCAGGGCTCCTGTCGTTGTCGGCAGAGCGGGCGACAGCTGCTGGACCTCCTGGCTCTGATTATCCACGGGTCGCTGCTCTCGCACCCCTAAGAGGCCAGAGCCAGGGGCCGGAGCGACCACAGATGGCAGGGGATCGGTGAAATTGGGCTGCTGCTCCTCAGTCGACCAGAGCACGGCTGGCTGTTCATTGGTGACTGGGCCAGCCTGAACAGGTGCGCTGTCCGGCACAACCCCGGCGCCCACACGGGGAAACATCCCGGTGCGTGAGAGCAGACCCCCCCGGCGACTGGCGCTGCTGGCTGTTGGGAGCTTCGCCGTAGGCTGAGGAGGCTCAGCCGCAGGCAACTTCAGCGAAGGAACAGGGAAGGCCATCGCCGGGGGATCGCCAGCGGGTGCCCCCTGCACCGGAGGAGCCGCCTGCGCAGCCTGCGCTTGCGGGGCGGAAGCCATATTGACGGCAGGTTGGTGAGCGCTAGCCGTCATCCAGCGTGGGTCAAGTAGTCCGCCGGCACTGCCGGGCACAGCGAACTTCCCCGAGAGGCCAAGCGCTGCAATGGCGGGATTTTGACCCGTATCGACAGTGATGCCAGCGGAGGTCAGAGCCAGGCGAAAGGCCAGAGCCATTTCCTGGCCACTAAAGTAGCGATCGGCAGGATTTTTTGCGAGTGCGCGCAGGATCACCTGCTCTGCAGCAACAGGAAGATCAGGGCGAAAAACACGTGGTGACGTGGGCGGAGTCTGCAGATGCTGAGCAGCGATCTGCATTGGGGCCTCACCCCGGAATGGCGCCACACCCGTCACCATCTGATAGAGAATGACCCCGAGCGAGTAGAGGTCGGCCCGCCCATCGACTGGCTGCCCCAGCACCTGCTCGGGAGACATGTAATCGGGCGTACCCACCGGCGCCCCCGGCCCTGTCAAGCGCACCTGGTTCGCCCGCTCCTCAGAGATAATTTTCACCAGACCGAAATCGGTCAGTAGCAAGCGGCCATCAGGCGTCTTTAAGATATTGGCCGGTTTGACATCACGGTGAATGACGCCCCGCTCATGAGCGAAATCAAGGGCCGCGGCCAGCTGCTCAAGATAGTTGAGCACCTTGGGCAGGGCCATCGCCCCCTCACGCTCCATCTCATCGCGCAGTGTCCCCCCGCTGACATAGGGCATGACCAGGTAGGCCAGGCCTTGCTGCTCCCCATACTCATACACTGGCATAATATTGGGATGCTCCAGCGAGGCGGCAGCATCCGTCTCGCGCCGGAAGCGCTCCAGAAAGGCCGCCAGCTGATGAGGCGTCAGCGAGGCCATCGGGAAGAGCACCTTCACAGCTACCTGACGGCGCGGTCGCGACTGCTGTGCCAGGAAGACCGCGCCCATACCACCCTGCCCGATCAAGCGCTGGAGCGTGCAGGTCCCCAGCTTCATTCCAATCAAAGCTTCAGGATTCATGCAACATCCTCTTTTGTTTCAATCGCCCAGCTGCGATTGTTCTTCAGCAACGACGTGCAACCCAGTCTTCAGCGCGCAGGCACGTCGGGGGGGGTACACCACAGTGTATCGTGAAATATTTTTTCGCTTGTACATCTTAGTTAATTTACACAGCTCTGACAATGAATCCGCCTGGCAGGCATGACCAAAGTAATGGTTGTGGGTAATGGTTCTTCGCCACCAGAAACGGGATCAAGACCCTCTGAGCGCCACTCGTAGCGCCACTCGTGGCCTTCCCCTGCCTTCGCTGACCTCCTCAACGCCTCCTCAAAGAGAGGCAGGACCCCAGTTCATCACTTCAGAGGACCTCGCCAGCGAAGTGCGCTAACAGCAAAAGAGCAGGCTCTCCTCCTTTTCTGGTACTGGAGGCGGAGAAGCCTGCTCAGAGTAGGGGCCTGGACCAGTTCGCTCCCCGCTAGGGGCAGGGTCCTTTCATTCAGGCCGCTCTTCGTTTGAGCCGCTGGCCTTGCGGCTCACCGATAATCTGGCCATTGTGGTAGACGAGCTGGCCGCGCAAAAAGGTCGCCAGCGGACGCCCGAGCAGTTCCAGGCCCTCGTAGACCGACCACTGATTTTTGGTATAGAGATCTTCCTTTCTCACCCTCCAGGTTCGCTCGGTATCAATGACCACAATATCGGCATCCTTGCCCACGGCCAGGGCTCCCTTCTGCTCAAAGCCAAAGATGCGCGCGATATTGCCCGAGGTGACCTGAGCGATACGGATCAGCCCCTCTTCCAGGGTCTCTCTCCCAAAACGCTGTATCCAGTTGCTGACTAAGACAGGGATCGCCTCTTGCAGTCCAGGCATGCCCGAGGCCACTTCCCATACGCTGGCCTTCTGTTTCTCGGCCAGTGTATGGGGGGCATGATCGGTCACCACCGTGTCAATCTTCCCCGCGCGCAGCAGCTGCCAGAGCTGATCTTGCGCCTCCGGGGAGCGGAGGGCTGGTGCAATGTTGATCAGGTTGCCATAGCGGGCATAATCGGCACTGCTGAAGGCCAGATGGGCCGTTGTGACCTCGCCATAGACCTCCACCCCAATCCTGCGGCCAAAGTCGACCGCTGCAAACTCCTCGGGCGTCGAGAGATGCAGCAAGTAGAGCTTCACGCCGAAGTATTTGGCCAGCGAGATCATCTCCAGGACAGAGGTCAAGACGACCGAGAGGTTGCGCACCTCTCCCCAGGCCGCTGGATCGTGTCGACCTGCGATATCACGGTAGTGATGCAGAAAGTAATCGATAAGCTCCTGATTTTCGGCGTGGACAATGGCCATCAGGCCCCGCTCGCCCAGAATGGCAAAGATACGGGCCAGGTCGCTCAGGTGCGGAATAGTCGTCGGCGCGCTCTGGTGGCCGGCGGCGAAAATCTTGACCCCGGTGATCTTGTCAGGATCAACCGCCCTTAGTTCATCGATCTCCTCGCGCGAGACCCCCATGTTGATGGCAAAGTCGCAGTAGGAGCGCGCTGCATACCGCTGGATCTGCTCGTCAACCCGCCCCGCGGTCGTGGTCGGCGGCCTGGTATTGGGCATGTCTAAAATGGTGGTATAGCCTCCAGCCAGACCGGCCCGCGTTCCATGGGCAATATCTTCCTTGTACTCCAGACCCGGCTCACGCATGTGGCCATGCACTTCGATCAGGCCGGGCAGCAGGTACTTTCCCCGGAAATCAAAGGTCTCTCCTTCACCCCGGTCAGGGAAACCCTCTTCTATGCGGGCGATTCTACCATCGACGACGGTGATCGTTCCGTTGAGAATGCGATCGGGCAGCACGAGCGCTCCCTTGAGGATTGTTGGCATAGCACCGCTCCTCAATACTCGTTCCAGGCCTTGATGGGGATCGTGCGCAGATCCTTGTTGACAATGGCCCGCGCGAACAGACGCACTTGCTTGACTTTGGTCAGCAGCGGAATATTATAATCGACTGCCGCACGGCGTATTGTATAGTTGTCATCGACTTCTTTCATTACATAGTTGTCAACTACATTGATGGCAAGATCAATTTTGCGCTCGCGGAAGTACGTCAGCACATTTGGCTCTCTCTGCTCGTGGATCTTGAAGAGCATCTTCGCCTCAATGCCATGCTGGCGTAGGAAGGCGCAGGTCTTCTCGGTGGCATAGAGCGGCAGCCCCAGAGAAGCCAATAATTTGGCGGTCTCCAGGAATTTCTGCTTCTTCTCCTCGCTACCGATACTGATGAAGATGCCCTTCTGGGGGATATGGCTACCGGTGGCAATGACGGCCTTGAGATAGGCTTCCTCCAGATCCTCGCCAAAGCAGGCCACTTCGCCCGTCGAGGCCATCTCGACCCGCAGCAAGGGATCGGCACCCGTGAGACGCGAGAACGAGAACTGCGGCGCCTTCACTGCTGTAAAGGTCAAAGGGGGCAGGGTGACAGACGCGATCTCCTCCTGGAAGAGCGCATCCACAAACAGCTCGATCAGATTGAGGCCGGTCACCTTCGAGATGAAGGGGAAGGTGCGCGAAGCGCGCAGGTTCGCCTCGATCACGTAGACCTGGTTGTCCTTGGCCAGGAACTGAACGTTGAAAGGTCCGGTGATCTCCAGGGCGCGCGCAATGGCTCGCCCCGCCTCCTCGATGCGTTGGAGAGTCTCAGTATTAATGGTCTGGGGAGGCAGGACGATCGTCGCGTCTCCAGAGTGCACACCAGCATTTTCGACATGCTCAGAGATCACAAAGGCTTTGATCTCGCCTCGCTGGGCCACCGCATCCAGCTCGACCTCCTTGACTTTCTGGAAGAACTTGGTGACAGTCACCGGATGCTCGGGCGAGACGGCAGCCGCATATCGGGTGTAGCGCTCCAGCTGCTCAGGAGTGTAGCAGACATTCATGGCGCTGCCGGAGAGCACGTACGAGGGACGCACCAGAACCGGATAGCCAACGCGCTCGGCAAAGCTGAGGATATCTTCGATGGCCTCGAAGGTATCCCAGGCTGGCTGACGAATGCCCAGCTCATCCAGCAATTGCGAGAATTTCGAGCGATTTTCGGCCTGGTCGATGTGCTCAGCCGAGGTGCCCAGAATGGGAATACCATAGTCATGCAGAGCCTTGACCCGGTTATTGGGGGTCTGCCCGCCGACTGAGACGATGACCCCAGCAGGGTTCTCAAAGTCGCAGATATCGGCGATGCGTTCAAAGCTCAGCTCCTCAAAGTAGAGACGATCCGACATGTCATAGTCGGTGGAAACCGTCTCTGGGTTGCAGTTGATGACGACGGAGCGCTTATCATACTTCTTGAGGGCCTGCACAGTGTTGACGCTGCTCCAGTCAAATTCTACCGAGGAGCCAATCCGATAGGGGCCGGAGCCGAGCACGACTATGCTTTCCTTGCCCAACGGCTCGACATCGTGATGCTGCCCATTATAGGTCATGTACAGATAGTTAGTGTCAGACGGAAATTCGCCCGCCAGGGTATCGATCTGAAAAACGGAGGGCAGGACTCCATAGCGCTGGCGCAGCGCCCGAATCTCCAGCTCGGTCTTGCCGACCAGCTCGCCAATACGCTTATCAGAAAGGCCCGCTTGCTTCAGGAGCAAGAGACGGGTGGCGGTCAGCTCTCGATCGCGTGCAAGCTCCTCTTCCAGCTTGACGATATGTTGAATACGATACAAAAACCAGGGATCGATGCCGGTGATCTCATTGATCTCCTCAATCGAGAAGCCGTTGCGCAGCGCGACAGGCAGAGCAAAAATGCGCTTGGGAGTGGGAGTATAGAGATACTTATCGATAATCGCGTCCTCGCTCTCCTCTCCCAGAAAGACCCGCTTGGAGGTCGCCCCCTCAAGCCCGAGGTCCAGCATGCGAATAGCCTTCTGATAGGCCTCCTCAAAGGTACGCCCAATGCCCATTACCTCGCCAACGGACTTCATGCTGGTGCCGATTGTTTGATCGGCGCCCTTAAACTTATCCAGGTCCCAGCGAGGGATCTTGACCACCACATAGTCCAGGCTTGGCTCAAAGCAGGCCTGTGTCACCCCCGTGACCTTATTGGTCAGCTCAGGGAGCGCGTAGCCGAGGGCCAGCTTGGCGGCAACATAGGCCAGAGGATAGCCGGTCGCCTTGCTGGCCAGAGCCGAGCTGCGCGAGAGGCGCGCGTTGACCTCGATGACGTAGTACTCGGATGTGCGCGGATTGAGGGCAAACTGCACATTGCACTCGCCGACGATGCCCAGGCTCCTCACAATGGCAATTGCCGCCGAGCGCAGTGTATGGTACTCGCTATTGGTGAGCGTCTGGCTGGGGGCCAGCACCACCGACTCGCCGGTGTGGATGCCCAGCGGGTCCATGTTCTCCATGTTGCAGACCGTGATGCAATTATCATAGGCATCACGGACAACCTCATACTCGACCTCTTTGTAGTGGTGCAAGTATTGCTCGACCAGTACCTGCGGAGAGAAGGCCAGGGCACTGGTGACAATGCGCCTCAACTCTTCCATATTGTGAGCAATACCTGACCCCTGGCCTCCCAGCGCGAAGCCAGCCCGCAGCATCACCGGGAAACCGATCGTTCGGGCAATTTCCTGCGCCTCCTCCAGGGACTCCGCGCTTTTGCTGACCGGCGTTGGAATATTGATCTGGTGCAGATGTTCGGCGAACTCCTGGCGATCTTCTGTCAGAATAATGGCGGTGACCGGCGTGCCCAGGATCTCGACCTGATACTTCTCCAGGACGCCGCTCTTGAAGAGCTCGACCCCGCAGTTGAGCGCCGTCTGCCCGCCGAAAGAGAGGAGAATGCCGTCCGGGCGCTCCTTCTCGATGATGCGCTCCACAAAGAAAGGCGTGACTGGCAGAAAGTAGACCTGGTCGGCCAGCTCCTTGGAGGTCTGAATGGTCGCAATGTTGGGGTTAACCAGAACGGTTGAGACCCCTTCTTCGCGCAGCGCTTTGAGAGCCTGGGAGCCGGAGTAGTCGAACTCCCCGGCTTGCCCAATTTTGAGTGCCCCCGCCCCCAGAACCAGGACCTTGCGCAATTTTTTCATCGTGAGCTGCGAGCCTCCTTTTCAATGCGAACGCGAGCGAGGAAGTGATCAAAGATCCAATCGGTATCCATTGGACCGGGCCTTGCTTCTGGATGGAACTGCACAGAGAAGAAGGGAAGCTCGTGATGGATCATGCCTTCGTTGGTGCCATCGTTCCCATTAATAAACCAGGGCGCAAATCCTGGCGGCAATGTTCCAACAGCAAAACCATGATTTTGGGTTGTGATAAAGCAGCGTTTGCTATCATTCAGCAGACATGGCTGATTCTGGCTTCGGTGCCCAAATTTCATCTTATAAGTATCGCCGCCGGCGGCCAGGGCCAGGAGCTGGTGGCCCAGACAGATGCCCAGCATGGGGATAGTCCGCTTCAGCGCGATCTGGATAGTCTGGATCGTCTTCTGCACCGTCTTTGGGTCGCCAGGCCCATTGGAGATCACGATTCCATCGAAGTCAAAGGTATTGGCCGGCGCAAAGAGATCATAGTCCCAGGGGACGCGAACCAGGCGCACATTGCGTCTCAGCAGCGAGCGCACAATATTGTGCTTGGTGCCGCAGTCGAGCAAGGCAATGGTGAGATCGCCCTCGCCCAGACGCTCGACCTGCTGGCATGAGACACGCGCTACCAGGTTGTCGAGGTTCGGGTCATAGAAGGGCAGATCCTCATCGTCGAGGACAATTTTGCCCAGCATCGTCCCATGCGTACGGATATGTCGCGTCAGGAGACGGGTATCCTTGATTTCCAGGGCCGGCACCTGCTGTTCTTGCAACCAGGTGCGCAGAGTCATGGCGCTCTGGGCGTGAGAGGGAGTGTCTATATAGTCGGAGACAATCAGTCCAGCGATATGAATCCGCTCGCCTTCCCAGTGCGCCGCCTGCGGCACTCCATAGTTGCCGATCAGTGGATAGGTCATAGCCAGGATCTGGCCCCCATAGGAGGCGTCGGTCATCGCCTCGGGGTAGCCGACCATGCCCGTGCAAAAGACAACCTCACCGGCGGTGGAAGCCTCATAGCCGAAGGATGTGCCTTCAAAGGTCGTGCCATCCTCCAGCACCAGCCTCCCCCGGCGGGCACCGGTATCCAGCGCAAAGCGAGAGAGATCAGCAAAGGAGTTTTCAACCAGAAATGTCCGATCTACCATGTTCTGCTGCATCCAGGAAGTCCTTTCAACGACACTACGCTTTCCCCAGAATCAACGCCAGCAAGGCCATGCGGGTGTACAAACCGTTCCTGATCTGGGAACGCAGATAGACCGCGCGTTCATCGCCATCGACAGCGGGATCGATCGTTCCAACACGCGGCAAGGGGTCCATGAGTATCATCTCGCGATTGGCACGCTCAGCCAGTAACGCCGGTGTCACCTGGAACGAAGCAGCAGCCAGTTGTTGATAGTCATCGAGAGATGAAAGACGTTCTTTCTGAATACGTGTCCAATACCAGAAGTGACAGTCAGTTGGAATGTCTCGCTCACTGTGGATCTCCACGATTTCAATGCCGCGAGACCTCAGCGCACGCAGCTCTTCGCGCGCGAGGCGCAGCGCTTCGGACGAGAGGAGATAGACGGTATTGCCCTCGAAGAGGGCCAGGCCACGAATGAGCGAGTGCAGGGTACGACTGTTGAGCGGATCACCGGCCAGCAGGCCCTTCAGATGATCAAGACGTCCAAAACGCTCATAGATCGTAAAGAGGTCGAGCAGCGTCTGAGTGGGATGCTCATTGTTGCCATCGCCGGCATTAATCACCGGGACACTGGCAACCTCTGCCGCTCGCTGAGCCGCCCCCGCGCGCGGATGGCGCAGGACAATCGCCTGCGTATAGGCCCCGAAGACGCTGATCGTGTCCTCAAACGATTCCCCTTTCCAGACCGAACTGACGACCTCCGGATTCTGGATATCGAGCGTTTGCCCACCGAGCCGCTTGACCGCAGCCGCAAAGGAGCCGAAGGTCCGGCTGGAGGGTTCATAGAACAATAGGGCGACGAGTTGACCAGCAAGTAGCTGAGAAGGCTCACTCGCAAGGACCAACTCCTTCATCTCGCGCGCCAGTGCGAAGACTCTATACAGATCGGCAGCTGAAAATTGGTCCAGAGAAAGGATATCTTTCCCCCTGAAATCTCCGCTGATCAGCTCAAGTGAGCCAGGCGGATGAGTGATCACTTGATTCATGCTGTCCTCCAGCTAGCCTTTCAGCATAACCTGTTGACTGGTCATACGCTTGTCAGTGCTCCATTTCCTTTTTGCTGTCGTCAAGCAACCGTGAAATGGAGCGAGCGCGAGCATCCTCCTTGCCTGCTCACGAGATACGGGCTGCCCTGGCTGAGGCTATAAAAAAATTCCCCACCCCTGTCTCCAGGGGTGAGGAAAAAATCTTCTTCCTCAGGCAAGACACCGGGTCCACCCCATCTGTAGAATGAACAGTCTACCCTCCATAGGGGGAGAGTCACGAATAACTGTAAC
Organism: Thermogemmatispora onikobensis; assembly: GCF_001748285.1. Classification (NCBI taxonomy): domain Bacteria; kingdom Bacillati; phylum Chloroflexota; class Ktedonobacteria; order Thermogemmatisporales; family Thermogemmatisporaceae; genus Thermogemmatispora; species Thermogemmatispora onikobensis. The sequence continues at coordinate 12,941 of NZ_BDGT01000077.1, forward strand.
TTGATCAAAGACATGATGGAGCCAGACCCTTTGTCCACAAACTTGCCGAGCAAACCCATTTCAAATCGTCATATATTTATACACGCTACTTTGCTAAAAGTCAATAGCCAACAGGTACCTACGAGAAAGGAGAGGTGCGACACCTCACCTTGTGGCTATCAGCTGGCACTTTTTTCCGAAGAGAGTTGTTGCGCCTATCGCTCGGGCGGAGCCGCGGAGAGATGCGGCTCCCCAGCATCTCCTCAGCAGCCCCGACGCCCAGAGACAAGTGTCCAGACTGGGGCAGCGTCCAGTTCTCTGTCCCCTTCCCGGCTGGGCCGGGCCGCCCTAGGCTTCTTCGATCAGGTCCTGGAGAGCCTCGTGGGGATCGCTATCTTCCTCGGCATCCAGCGGCAGCTCTTCCCCATTGATGCGCGCCACCATCGAGGGCACCGTCCGACTTTGCAGGATGATGCCCCGCATTAGCAAGGCACTGGCCTGAGCGAACAAGGGGCGCAGGCGAGAGAGGCGCTCGTGCTGCTCCTGCAGCTCAGCCAGTTGCCGTCGCACCTGCTTGAGCGTATTGCGGCTGAGACCAGCGCCGTCGTTGGGCCAGGTCAGCACCTCGGACCAGAGATGACGCGCATCCAGCAGCTGGCCAATGGCCCCCTGCACCTGCTGCAGCAGGTCGATGGTCTGGTTGAGTAACATCAGGATATCGCCCTCAGCCAGATCAATGCGCCGCAGGAGGCCGTTGAGAGACATACCGCGCGCCCAGGAGAGGGCCACACCGTGAAACTCGGGAACGGTACGCGGCGTCAGCGATAGCCCGGCCATCTCCTCCATGTCACAGACCCGCTTCTCGACCTGCCTGAGTTCGCGTCGCACTTCCCTCAGCCGCGAATTGAGCACATGGCGATTATAGAGGCGCCGATCGTTGTCAAAGGTGAACCAGCTACAGACCTCCGCCAGCTCCGCCGGGGTCAGCTCTTCCAGAACGCCATCCATGATCAGCTCCACAATGAGGATGCCCGCCGGATGGAAGATGCTGCGCAGCAGGCGCCCGCGCAGGGTCAGCCGCTCGTCGGGTCCAATATAACCCAAGGCCCGCAGCACAAAGACAGTGCCCTGCAGTTCTTCCTTCCCCTCTCGGCTCAGCTGGAGCCGGCCACGCCGCCGCTGACTCCGTTCCAGGGCCCGCGCTGCCGCTTCCGCCGCCTTGAGCTTCTTGGCACTGACCTTGTGCCCCTTGCGGAGCTGGCGCTCTACCTGTTGAATGAAGCGCAGCTCCTGCTCCTCCCAGTATCGATAGCGCTGATATTCACGCAGGCTGGAGGCACAGATGCGTCGCAGGTGCTCGATATCTCCTTCGCGCCAGAGGTTGAGAATCGAATTGTAGCGGATCACGAAGGAGCTGAAGACCGGATGGAGATCTGCTGTAATGCGGGCAAAGGCCTCTTCAAACGGCTCCCAGGGCGAGTATGGGATGACCGCCGCTCCACGCACATCCATGCCGCGTCTGCCCGCTCGCCCGGTCAACTGACGGTACTCGTTCGGAGTCAGGAGGCGCATCTCTACGCCATCAAACTTGCTCAGGCTGCCCACTACCACGGAGCGAGCAGGCATGTTAATGCCCAGCGCCAGAGTATCGGTGGCAAAGACCGCTCGCAGATGGCCCTGAGCAAAGAGCGTCTCCACCAGGACCTTCAGCCCTGGCAACAGACCGGCATGGTGAAAAGCTAAACCGCGGGGCAAGAGGTTGACCAGCGCATGGACCTGCTGCAGGTTGCGATCCTCGGGCGGCAACTGTTCCAGCCAGACACCGATCTCCTCACGGATGCGTTCCTGCTCCTGCGGCGTGGTGAAGAGGTGACGCGCCGCACTCATCGCCGCCTCCTCGACAGCTCGCCGCCCTGGGAGAAAGTAGAGACACGGCAGGAGATCGGCATCGCGGAGAGCTGTTACAACCTCGCCAGGCTCGGGCGCCCGTCGCAGCGACGGACGCGCCCGCTTCTGCTTAGAGCGAGCTTTCTCCTGACGCTGCTCATGGACTACGCCTTCCGCCGTCGGGACCACTGAAGCAGCCTTCGGCCCCTCGCCAGCAGTGGCCTCGGCAGCCAGCCTTGACTCCTGCTCTGCTTCCTCCCCCTCATCTGGCAGAAATGCGTGGCGCCGCGCCAGGTGTGCCTCGCCTCCTACGTTGGGGAAGCGCTCTACCCGCCGCCCCGCCGCGTCCTGGACGAGGTGCAACTTGCCATCGAGAAAGTAGTAATGCTCCAGCGGCACGGCTCGCTCTTCATGCACCACAAGAGCCACTGGACGGTGCACGCGACTGATCCAGTCGGCCAGCTCCTGGGCATTGCTGACCGTCGCCGAGAGGCCAACGAGCTGCACATGAGGAGGCGAGCAGATGATAGCCTCCTCCCAGACAGGACCGCGCTCAGGATCACTCAGATAATGCAGCTCATCAAAGACGACATAGGCCACGTCGGCCAGCGAAGAAGGACCGTCCTCGGCCCCCTCCTCCAGGAGCATGTTGCGGTAGACCTCGGTGGTCATAATGACAATCGCCGCCCGGCTCCGCTCGACAATGTCTCCCGTCACGAGACCAACCGCCTCCGGTCCATAGGCGGCACGTAAATCGCGGAACTTCTGATTCGAGAGAGCTTTCAAGGGGGTGGTGTAGATGACGCGCGCATTTTGCTGCCAGGCTTTCCAGATGGCATACTCGGCCACCAGCGTTTTCCCAGTTCCCGTCGGAGCCGCCACCAGTACCGATCGTCCCCGTGCCAGGTGAGCTATGGCTTCTTTCTGAAAGGTGTCAAGAGGAAATGGATACCGACTTGCAAATGTCTCTATCTCTTCTTGAATCTCAGGACCAACCTCCACGTTTCTCTTGCCCATTTCAACCTTTCTCTAACGCGCTACCAGACAACA